>JAGOWF010000074.1 GCA_018060305.1 Pyrinomonadaceae bacterium | reverse complement strand
TCACGGATCATTCGATCCGCCGCATTATTCAGTTCCATCGTCGAAATGCCTGGCTCGACCATGCCGCGAAGCGCCTCTCGCACGTCGGCGATAAGCTCGCCGACCACACGCATTTTATCGAGGTCTTTTGCGGATTTGGCAATGATCATTGAATCAGGTCCGAGATCTCACGGTAAATGTCCTCAACATCGCCCGTGCCGTCAACCTTTCTGAGACGGGCGGAGCCTTGGTAGTAGTCGATCAGAGGCTGCGTGTTTTTCTCGTATGTATTCAGACGCGTCATGACGCTCTCTTCATTATCATCAGCCCTATGGTCGAGTTTTGTAGTGGGATGGTCATCGCAAACGCCTTCGACCTTCGGCGGACGCGAATACACATTGTATATCTCGCCGCAAACGGGACAGCTTCGCCGGCCCGTCAGGCGGCGGAGCAATTCGTCCTTTGGCACATCGACCTCGATCGCCTGTATATCCTTTCCCTGCTCCTTTGCAAGTTCCTCAAGCTGTTCAGCTTGAATCGCCGTTCGAGGATAACCGTCCAGAACGTATGTTCCCTGCGTATCGGGCTTCGATGTTCTCTCACGGACAATCTTAAACGTGATGTCATCCGAGATCAGTTCGCCGGACGCCATGACCGCCTGAACCTCGCGAGCTAACGGCGTTTCAGCGCTCTTCATCTCGCGAAACATATCACCCGTCGAGATCTGCGGAATCCCGCGGCGCTCCTCCAGAAGCCTTGCCTGCGTTCCCTTTCCCGCTCCGGGGGCTCCTATCAATACGATGATCTTGTCCATCTAAAACTATTCACCACAAAGTCACAAAGAACACAAAGAAAATATCGGTCTCTGTGTCCTTCGTGCCTTTGTGGTGTAAATTTTCCTACGCTCGTCGGCCGCGAAGCCGCGAGCCCGCTCCAAGAAAGCCCTCGTAATTTCGCATCACAAGCTGCGCTTCAATTTGAGCGACCGTATCCATTGCAACACCGACGAGGATCAGCAGGCTCGTGCCGCCGAAGAAGAACTGATATCCGAGACCTGTCGGTATCCAATTCAAGCCGGGCGTCCCGCCGAAAAATGCATCGACAGAAGTGCCGACGAACGGCAGACGTGCAACCTTGAATCCGCTCAACAAGAGCTGCGGCACAAACGCAACGAATGCCAGATACAACGCACCGACCGTCGTCAGCCGAGTCAATATCTGGTTCAGATAATCCGCCGTCGGAGCCCCGGGACGAATACCCGCGATAAAGCCACCGTGTTTACGCAGATTGTCGGCGACCTCGTCCGTATTAAAGATGATCGTGATGTAGAAGAACGTGAAGATAACGATCAACGACAAAAACACCAACTCGTAATACGGGTCACCGCCGTGAAACTGCTGAAAGAACGCGAAGACCTTTGCCCACGTCGAATTCGGCTCATTCTGATCAGGCGGAAACGCCGAGAACAGTGTCTGCGGCATCGCCAGCACCGACGACGCAAAGATCACCGGTATGACGCCGCCCATATTGATCTTAAGCGGCAGGCTTGTTTCCTGGCCGCGGAAGGTCTGGTTGCCGACACGCCGGCTCGCGTAACTTATCGCGATGTGGCGACGGGCGGATTCGACATACACGATCAACGCGATCAACGCGACCAGAACGACCACGAGAAAGATCACGCCGAGCGACTGCACAGGATCGCCTGCCCCCACGCGGCCCATCACCTGCGTTACGCCATTTGGCAGGCCGATGACGATACCGGCAAAGATCAACAGCGAGATGCCATTGCCGACGCCTCGTTCCGTGATCTGCTCGCCCAGCCACATAACAAAAACAGTTCCCGTCGTAAGCGTGATAACGACCATCGCGGTCGCCCACCACGTCTCGGCTATGATGTTGTTGCGTGACAGCCAGGTCGCGACGAAAAATGTCTGCACGGCGCACAGGACGACGGTCGAATACCGCGTCCACTGGTTCATCTTTTGCCGTCCGACCTCGCCCTCTTCCTGGATCTTTTTCATCGCAGGCGAAAGCACGGGCAGAAGCTGCATGATGATCGACGCCGTGATATATGGCGTCACGCCGAGCGCAAAAACGGAGATGGTGCGGAAGTTGCCGCCTGAGAACAGGTCTAGAACGCCGAGCAGTGTGCCCGCGACCTCACCCCAAACGCGTTCGAGCTGAGCGCTGTTGATGCCCGGTGCGGTCACATGAGCACCAAAACGATAGACCGCCAACATCCCGAGCGTGAAGAGGATACGCTTCCTCAGCTCAGGGATCTTGAACATGTTTTGGACGGCGCCAAAAAACTTCTCCATATTTGTGTCGGTTAGTCCCCGTCGATACCTATTCGGCCGCCGCGGCCTTAGTGATCACGGTCGCACTGCCGCCTGCCTTTTCGATCTTCTCTTTTGCTGCTTTCGTGAAGCGATGGGCCGAGATGTTCAGCTTCTTGGTCAGTTCGCCGTTACCAAGGATCACGAGATCATGCTTGGCCTTTTTGATCAGGCCGCGCTCGTGCAGTATCTCAGGCGTCACGTCGTCGCCGGCGCTGAAGTTCTTTTCGATCTTCTCCAGTCCGATCTCGATCCACAGCTTCTTGAAGATATTTGTGAATCCACGCTTCGGCAAACGACGCTGCAGCGGCATCTGGCCGCCCTCAAATCCGGGCCGGCTCGAGTATCCCGAACGCGATTTTTGCCCCTTGTGCCCTTTGCCCGAAGTTTTGCCAAGCCCCGAACCGGGACCGCGCCCGAGACGCTTTTTCTTGTGCGTCGATCCCGGTGCGGGATGCAGATTATTCAACGATAAAGCCATCTTTCCCTCTTATTCAACGATCCGCAGCAAATGCGGCACTTTTGCGACGATACCACGCGTAGCTGCCGAATCCGGCCGCGTTACCGTCTGATTGAGCTTCGTAATGCCGAGGCTCTTCACAATATCCTTCTGTTTCTTGGCGTAGCCGATCATCGACCTATAATACTGGATCGTGATCTTGCCGCCGCTCGTCTCTTTCTTTGCCATTTCTTTAAGTTACAGAGTTTCCAGAGTTACAGGCAGTTGCAGAGTTCTATTCCATGACTTCGCAACTTCTGTAACTCTGTAACTTCAAACCAATTCCTCGACCTGCTTTCCCCGAAGCCTTGCCACCTCGATCGGGTCCTTCATTCGCGTCAGGCCGTTGAATGTCGCACGGATCACGTTATGAGCGTTGTTCGACCCCAGGATCTTTGTGCGGACGTTGTGAACGCCAAGGCTCTGGAGTATTGCCCGCACCGCACCGCCGGCGATGACGCCGGTTCCTTCCGACGCCGGCTTGAGCAGCACGCGGCCCGCTCCGTATTCGCCTATCAGTTCGTGCGGCAGCGTGCCGTCGATCAGCGGGACGCGGATCAGGTTGTTTTTTGCGGCCTCGACCGCTTTCTTGATCGCATTCGGCACCTCTTTGGCCTTGCCCGTCCCAAAACCTACATGCCCGGCCTCGTCACCTACAACTACGAGCGCGGCGAACGACATGTTCTTGCCGCCTTTGACGACCTTGGTCACGCGGTTGATCGAGATCAGTTGGTCCTTCAAGATCAGGCCATTTGGTGAGATTCTCTGCTTATTCATTGCTATTCTTTACCTTCGGCCTCTGCCGCCTCGGCCTTGTTGCCTGCCGGCTCAGACGCCTCGTGCTTGTTTAATCCTGCATCGCGCGTCGCATCGATCAACGCCTTGACACGGCCGTGAAAAACATACCCGCCGCGATCAAAGACAACGCTCGAAACGCCGGCCTTCTGTGCCCGCTCAGCAATAGCCTTTCCGACCGCTTTGGCCGCATCGATATTCCCACCGGTCTTGAGGCCGAGCGATTTTTCGATCGTCGAAGCCGTGGCAAGTGTTTTGCCGCTGCCATCGTCGATGACCTGTGCGTAAATATGATTCAGGCTTCTGAATACAGCCAGCCTCGGACGGTCTGCCGTGCCGCGCACTTTTTTGCGAATCCGGCTGTGAACGCCCTGGCGAATATCTGATCTGCTCTTCTGTCCCATAATCTTAGTTTCAGAGTTTCAGAGTTTCAGAGTTTCAGAGTTCCGGATAGTTGGAGAATAAAAACTCTGCAACTCTGCAACTCTGCAACTCTGAACTATTTCCCGGTCTTTCCAGGCTTCAACCTGTAATACTTATCGGCGTAACGCACGCCCTTACCCTTATAAGCATCGGGCTTGCGCAGGCGGTTAAGTTCCGCCGCTACCTGGCCCAATTTCTGTTTGTCGATACCGCTCAGCGTGATCGTCGTCTGATACTGGTTGATCGAGGTCTTTGTATTCACACGCTCGGCCTTGGCATCGATGCCCTCGGGCAGCACATATTCGATCGGATGCGAATAACCCAGAGCAAAGACGATCTTCTTACCCTGCACGTCCGCCTTGTAACCAACGCCGACGATATCGAGGTCCTTTGAAAATCCCTCGGTCACGCCCACGACGGCGTTATTCGCCAATGCACGCGCCAGGCCGTGAAACGCGGCATGCTCATCACCCGCACGCTCGGCAACCAGGCTGCCTTCGTCCTGCTTAAAGCTCACGCCCGCCGGGATCGGCGTCGTCAGCGTGCCCTTGGGGCCCTTGACTTCCATTGCCGAATCGTTGATCGTGACGGTCACGCCGGACGGTATGCTGATCGGTTTTTTTCCTACTCTAGACATAATCTTGGTCTTTGGTCTTCGGTCTTCGGTCTTTACTGCCTCCCTGCGAAGGCCTAAAACCTAAGGCCAAAGGCCGATTTAGTAAACCTCGGCCAATATTTCTCCGCCAACGTGTTCCGCACGTGCGCGTTTGCCGCTCATCAATCCCTTTGATGTCGAAACGATATTTACACCGTATCCACCAAGGACCTTCGGGATCTCGCCCGAGCCGACATACACGCGGCGGCCCGGACGCGACACCCGCGATAGGTGCGTGATCGACGATGTTCCCTTCGCGTCGTAGCGAAGGAAAACCCGGATCACATACTTCGGGCCTTCACCCTTGGTCGAAAAACTGTTGATGTAGCCCTCTTCCTTGAGGATTCGGGCGACCTCCATCTTTAGCTTTGAGCCCGGGACATCGACACGCGCGTGCTTTGCAGCTATCGCGTTGCGTATCCGTGTGAGCATATCGGCTATTGGATCTGTCATTCTAGTTAACTCCGTAAATTATTATGGCGGTTCGGCCTCCTATACACTGGCCGCCTGCCGTAACCAAAACTACCAACTCGACTTAACAACGCCGGGGATCTGTCCCTCGAGCGCAAGGCTGCGAAGTGCGATGCGCGACACTCCAAACTTGCGAAGATACCCGCGCGTCCGGCCCGACTGCGAACAGCGATTACGAACCCGCGAGGGGCTGGCGTCACGCGGCATCTTTTGCAGGCGAACCACGGCCGCATCAACCTCTTCCGGCGTCGAACGCGGATTATTAATGATCTTCTTGGCCGCCGCACGCCTTTCGGCGTAGAGCTTGACCGTCTCCTTGCGTCGATTGTTATTTACAACTTTGCTGATCTTTGCCATAAATCTAAATGTTCAGTGTTCCGCGTTCGGTGTTCAGGGTTGATCTCGGAACTAAAAACTCTGAACCCAAAACCCCGAACTCTTAACCTATTGCCTAAACGGCATTCCCAACGCCTTTAACAGCGACCGCGCCTGATCGTCATTCGATGCCGTCGTGACGATCGAAATGTTCATCCCGCGGGTTTTATCAACCTTATTAAAGTCGATCTCGGGGAAAATAAGCTGCTCGCGAACGCCGAGAGTATAGTTACCACGCCCGTCAAACGCCTTGCCCGAAACGCCGCGAAAATCGCGAACACGCGGCAAGGCAACGGAGATCAGGCGATCAAGAAACTCGTACATCCTCGCACCGCGCAGCGTGACCATCGTCCCGATGGACATTCCCTGACGGAGCTTGAACGCCGCAATCGACTTTTTGGCCTTTGTGATCACCGGCTTCTGCCCGCTGATCGCCTTGAGCTCTTCGGTAGCGACGTCAAGGATCTTGGCGTTGGCCGAAGCCTCGCCGAGGCCCATGTTCAAAATGATCTTCTCGACACGCGGGATCGCCATCGGATTCTTGATGTCGAATTCCTTCGCAAGTGCCGGAGCGATCTCGCTTTTGTATTTTTCTCTAAGTCTGGCCATTTCTTTGACCTTCTCCTTCTTTGTTTGGGAATCGGTTTTGTTTCGAATTTCAGATCTCAAATTTCAGACCTGAGATCATCCCGTTTCCAAACTAAAAATTATTCCTTCTCTTCCTTCTCTTCCCTTACCGGCTTCTCTTCCTTTACCGGCTTCTCTTCCGTTGCAGGCTCGCCCGCTTCATCGTCGATAGCCTTCTTTGTTTCCTTCTTCGCCCAGGCGGTCTCGGGAACTACCTTGCCGCTCTTGGCAACACGAACCTTTTGGCCGTCACGCATCTCGTATTTTACCCGCGTCGGCGAGCCTGTCTCAGGATCGATCAGAGCTACGTTTGAGATACTGACCCATGCCTCGTACTCAAAGATGCCGCCTTCGCGGTTCATCTGCGGCACCGGCTTGCGGTGACGTTTGACCATCATCGCGCCCTCGACCTTCACCTTGCGATTGCGGGCATCGACGGCGATGACTTTGCCTCGATACGGCTGGCGCTTGCCGGCGCTGTCATAGCGGTTGTATTCCTTGCCCGCGATGAAAACGACCTGGTCGCCGCGCTTGATCCTGCTGGTAATTGTTCCTGTCTTAGCGACTTTCATTTCTTTAGCTGATAGGACCTATCCGTCCTACACGACCTATTTGTCCTATATCACCTCGGGTGCGAGGCTGACGATCTTCATAAAGTTCCGTTCGCGAAGCTCGCGTGCAACGGGCCCGAAAACGCGTGTTCCCACCGGCGTTCCGTCATCCTTTATCAAAACGGCCGCATTCTCATCAAATCGAATATACGTGCCGTCCTTACGACGAATTTCCTTTCGTGTTCTAACGATCACCGCGTTGTAAACCTTGCCTTTCTTTGCCGTTCCGTCCGGCGAGGCTTCCTTTACGGTAACTTTGATCGTGTCACCAAGACGGGCGATCTTACTGGTCGAACCGCCGACCGGCATTATCATCTCCACCCGTTTTGCTCCTGAATTGTCCGCGACCGCCAAGGAGGTCTGCATCTGGATCATAACTTTGTCACCTCAACACTAAACGTCCGCTCTCTGAATGATCTCGACCACCCGCCAGCGCTTTCTCGCTGACAACGGCCGCGTCTCGACAATTTTTACCTTGTCGCCGATCTTTGCCCCAAGGTCGTCGTGCGCCATGAATTTCTTACGCTTCTTGACGTATTTGCGATAGATCGGGTGTTTGACCAGCCGATCTACGCGGACGGTGACCGTTTTGGTCATCTTGTCCGAAGCAACGATACCAATCTTCTCTGCTCGCTTGCGTGCCTTCTTGGCTGTCGCGTCGTCGCCGACAGTCGCGGCCTCGTCCTCCGTGGCCTTCGCTGCTTTCTTCGGCTTCTCCTCAACAGGAGCAGCTTCGACCGCCGCTTCCTCGGCGGGTGCAGCCTCGACCACGGTCTCTTCAACCGGCGTCTCCACGGCTTCGGTCTCGGTCGCTTGTATCTCTTCTTCAGTCGTTTTCTTTGGCATTTCTTCTCTCTTCTGCCCTAGGCTTCAGCGGTCTTTGCGTCAGCCTCTTTCTTGTTCAGCAATGTATAGACCCTTGCCAGCGTCTTTTTCTCGCGGCGAATATCCTTTAGCACGTCGCCCACGCCGAGCGTGCGGCGAAACTTAAGCCGAAAGAGCGATTCTTTCAATGCGTCGGCCTGATCCTTCAGCTCCGTAACGCTCATGTCGCCCAACTGGTCGAGCTGTTCTTTGCGTTTCATCTCTAAACTATGCCTCCTTCGAGGTCGGCACGCGTGACGAACTTTGTCTTGATCGGCAGCTTTTGCGCCGCAAGCTGCATGGCCTCGCGAGCAAGTGCTTCATCCACGCCCTGGATCTCATACAGAACGCGCCCGGGCTTCACGACGGCTACCCAATGATCGGGAGCCCCTTTACCTGAACCCATACGCGTTTCCGCCGGCTTCTTCGTGATCGGCTTGTCAGGGAACATCCTGATCCATATCTTGCCGCCACGCTTTACATGGCGCGTCATCGCGATACGGGCCGCCTCGATCTGGCGGTCAGTGATCCAACCTGCATCCAATGCTTTCAAGCCAAAGTCACCGAAATCGAGCTTTTCGCCGCGCGTGGCCTTTCCACGCATGCGGCCCTTCATCACTCGCCGGTGCTTGACCTTTTTTGGCATCAACATAACTTTTCTCCAGTGGTCAGTGGTCAGTTGTCAGTTGTCAGTCAGAACTCGGTTTCCTCGTTCCGACAACTAACAACCGACAACCGGCAACTATCTTCGGTCGTCTCTCCGCGGTCGCCTGTCCCTCATCGCTCCGCGATCGACCTTAACCTCATTCATCGGATCGGTCGTCGTGCCGCGGGCCATCGATGCATTCGGGTCGAGTATCTCGCCGCGATATATCCAAACCTTGACTCCGATAATTCCAAACGTCGTCAGCGCCTCCGCAAAGCCAAAATCAATGTCCGCCCGCAGTGTGTGCAGCGGCAGGCGCCCCTGCAGCGACCATTCGGTCCTGGCGATCTCGGCACCATTCAGCCGGCCGGCGATCATTACCTTGATCCCTTGTGCACCGAAACGCTGCGATTCCTCCATCGTCTTTTTCATCGCACGGCGAAAAGCGATACGCTTCTCAAGCTGCTGCGCGATCTTCTCGGCCTGAAGCTGAGCATTCAACTCCGGATGCCGTATCTCAAGGATCGATATCATCACCTCGCGGCCCGTCGTCCGTGTCAGGTCCTCTCGAAGTTTTTCGATCTCGGCACCCTTGCGGCCGATGATAATGCCCGGACGCGACGTGTAGATGATTATCTTGAGCCTGGTCGCTGCACGTTCGATATCAATATGCGAAACACCGCCGCCCGCGAACTTTTTCTTGAGGTCGCGCTTGATCTGCAGGTCCTCGGCGAGGAATTCGGCAAACTCTTTTTTGGCAAACCAGTGCGAGTGCCAATCCTTGTTGTATCCGACCCTAAAGCCGTATGGATGAACTTTCTGTCCCATAATCTCGTCGGAACGCAGACGGCCTGCGTGCGTATCTCCTATTGCCTCTCAAGCTCCTCGTTGATCTCTTGCTGCTTATCGTCCGCCGGCTTAGTTTCATCAAGCGAAGCTGTGGTCTGCGTCTCAACATTCTTCGCGTCCGCGGCCTCAGCCGCGATCTCAGCATCCGCAGCGGCGGCCGCTTCTGTCGGGCTTTCTTCGGCCGGCGCTTCGACTTCGGCTGCCGCCTCGACGGCCACTTCCTCGGTCGTTTCAGCCGCCGACGTCTCGATAACTTCCTCGAGCGGCTCGGTCACGGCCTCATCGACCTCAACCGGTGCGGCGTCCTTCTTGGCTGCCTTTGGTGCCGCTTTTTTCTTTTCCTTCTTCGGCTCCGCCGCCCTCTTTGCCCTTGCGGCCTCGGCCTTGAGTTCCTTCTCGGTCTTGGGCTTTTCCTCGCTCGTCACCTGAATGGTGATGTGGCAATAATGCCGCTGTTCGCGATACGCACGGCCCTGCGGTGCGGGGCGCATGCGGCGGCGATTTTTGGTCGGCCCCATGTCCACGAAGCAGGAATTGATCCATAGATCGTCAGGATCGATGGCGATATTCTCCTGCTCGGCTCGATAAGTCGCGTTCGCGATCGCCGAGTTCAGACACTGAGCTATCGGCCCCGCCGCACGCTTGTCAGTAAACTTCAGGATCGACAACGCCCGTCCGACGTTCTCGCCGCGGATCAGGTCGATCACGAGCCGTGTCTTGCGGGGCGAACCCTTGAGATATTTCGTCTTTGCTACCGCTTCCATTATTTCCTCTTCGCCATTTTCTCGGCTTTCGTTCCGGGATGGCCCTTGAATACGCGTGTCGGGGAAAATTCCCCAAGCTTATGGCCGACCATATTCTCCGTCACAAAAACGGGAATGTGACGTTTGCCGTTATGGACGCCGAATGTCAATCCGACCATCGTCGGCGTGATCGTCGAGCGCCGCGACCAGGTCTTGATCGCAGGCGGCTTCGGCCCGCCGTCGCTGAGCCGGCGAAGCGTCTTCTGAACGCTCAGGTCGATAAAAGGTCCTTTCTTAAGTGAACGTGGCATAACTCAATTTCAAATTAACAATTACGAATGACGAATTAGGATCAATTCGTAATTTGAAATTCGTAATTCGTAATTACTTTCTCCTCCGATCCTTCACGATCATATTGCTTGTCCGCTTGTTGCGACGCGTTTTGTATCCGCGCGTCGGCTGTCCCCATGGCGTGACCGGATTGCGTCCACCGCTCGTTTTGCCCTCGCCGCCGCCATGCGGGTGATCGACAGGGTTCATTGCGACGCCGCGAACCTTAGGCCGCTTCCCCTTCCAGCGATTGCGTCCGGCCTTGCCGAGCGAAACGTTCTCGTGCTCGGTGTTGCCGACCTGGCCGACCGTCGCGTAGCAAACTACCGGCACCTTGCGAACCTCGCCCGAAGGCATGCGAAGCTGGGCGTAATCGCCTTCCTTCGCTATGATCTGTGCGAATCCGCCGGCGGAGCGCACCATCTGGCCGCCTTTGCCGGGACGCAGTTCGATGTTGTGCACCTCAGTTCCCAGCGGGATGCTCTTGATCGGCAACGCATTGCCCGGCAGGATATCGGCCTCCTCACCGCTCAAGATCATCGTGCCGACCTTGATGCCGAGCGGAGCGATGATGTAGCGCTTCTCGCCATCGAGATATGTGATCAACGCGATGTGCGCCGAGCGGTTCGGATCGTACTCGATCTGCGAGACCTTGCCCGGAATGCCCGACTTATCGCGTTTGAAATCAACGATCCGGTAATGGCGCTTGTGGCCTCCGCCGCGACGACGGATCGTGATCCGTCCATCGCTGTTGCGGCCTGAAATTCTCTTCTTTGGCTCCAGCAGTGACTTCTCGGGGACTGCGTTCGGAGTCAGTTCATCACGCGTCA
>JAGOWF010000073.1 GCA_018060305.1 Pyrinomonadaceae bacterium | reverse complement strand
AGCGTCGTCCGCCGGATCGTTGACGCCCTCGATCTGACCGAGCGCGATACCGTCGTCGAGATCGGCCCCGGCACCGGCGCTCTGACGCGGCATTTGATCGAACGCGCCGGTCGCATTATCGCCGTCGAGTTTGACCGTGACCTCATCACCGGCCTCGAAAGGGAATTTGGCCGTTCGGGTAAGTTTGAGTTGGTCAACGCCGACGCTCTGCAGCTTGACCTCGATCGGCTCAGTGACGATAAGGTGAAGGTCATCGGCAACCTGCCGTATAACGTCGCCACGCCGATGCTTCAGCGGCTTGCCGCCCAGCGTGAGAATCTCGCTGCGATGGTGCTTATGTTCCAACGCGAGGTCGTCGAGCGGATCACTGCCGAACCCGGCACCAAACAGCGTGGATATCTTAGCGTGCTGTCGCAGAATGCGTTCGTAACTGAAAGGCTGTTTGACGTCGCGCCGACAGCGTTCGTGCCGGTTCCAAAAGTGTGGAGCTCGGTCGTTAGATTTATTCCCAAACGAGCCACTCCCGACGAAGCGGCATTTCTACGCCTTGTAAGTATCGCCTTTGCCCATAAGCGCAAAACACTGCTGAATAATCTCAAAGCAAGCGTTCCGCACGCGACAGATGCTATCGCGGCAGCCGGCATTGACGGCATACGCCGAGCTGAGACACTCTCACTCGACGAATGGCGTTCGCTATTCACCGGAATACAAACGAACCTGCCGGACGGCCATTCCGTGCAAGAGCCGCGTGCCGAATGACAAGGCGGACAATCGCCGAACAGCGGAAAACGGCTGTGATATACTTCACCGTTTGATATGAGCAAGATCGAGATAATACCGCTGGGCGGCATCGGCGAGTTTGGGATGAACTGCATGGGCATTCGTTACGGCGACGAAATGATCGTCGTGGATGCCGGCATGGGCTTTCCCGAGGAAACGCCTTATGGCGTTGATATCTCGATACCTAATTTTGACTTTCTCGAAGAATACCGCGACGACCTGACCGCGATAATTCTCACACACGGTCACGAGGATCACATCGGAGCGCTGGCATACATCCTGCGAAAGTTCAATCTGCCGGTGTATTCGTCCCGTTTCACGCTCGCCCTTACGGAGAAGCGGCTCGACGAATTCGATATGCTCGACGACGTCTTGACGCATCGGGTGAAGGCCGGCGATCGCGTCAAGATCGGTGTGTTTGAGATCGAGTTTATTCACGCGTCGCACTCGCTCGTCGAGTGCTTTTCGCTTGCGATACACACGCCCGCCGGAACACTCATCCACACCGGCGATTATAAGATCGACGACACACCGGTGATCGGTAAGCCTTACGATCTCGACATGCTGCGCCGCATTGGCGACGAGGGCGTGCTCGCGCTGCTGTGCGATTCGACAAACGCAACCGTGCCGGGCAGGACTCCGTCGGAGCGGGCGGTAATACCGGCGTTTGAGGAGATATTTGAGGAAGCGCCGGGACGTTTGTTCGTCTCGACATTCTCTTCGTCGCTGCACCGGCTGCAGATAATCCTGGATATTGCCCACCAATACGGCCGCCGCGTGTGCGTGCTCGGCCGGTCGATGCAGAAGAACGTCGAGATCGCCTCTGAGATGGGCATACTGAGCGCGACGGGCAATACGATGGTCGATCTCGGAGGCTCGCGTGCATTGGATGACGATGAGATCTGCTACCTCGTAACAGGCTCACAGGGCGAAATGCGGGCGGCGTTGTGGAATCTCGCGACTACGACCTACAAGGGCATGGAGATCGGCAAGGGCGACACCGTCGTCCTGTCGGCCCGCATCATTCCGGGCAACGAAAAGAACATCAGCCGCCTGATCGGCCATCTATACAAACGCGGGGCGAACATTATCGAGGAGAAACGCCGCTTGGTGCACGTCAGCGGCCATGCCTCTCAGGAGGATATCAAGATCATGGTCGAGACGTCGCGGCCGAGATTCGTAGTGCCGATCCACGGCGAGTATCGGATGCTGTTTCGGCAAAAGGAATTTATCAAGCATCACGTTGCGGGCTATGACGACGATGACATCATACTGATCGAGAACGGCGAATTGCTCGAGATCGATGAATATGGCGCCCGCGTTGTCGAGAAGCACGACCTGTATAAGACGTTTATCGACGAGGAGTCGATGGAGGAGATCGAATACGACATCATCCGCGAGCGCAAGAAACTCGCATACGGAGGCATGATCTCACTTGTAGTTACGATCGATAAGAAAAGACACGCGCTCGTTGGCGATCCGCAGATCACGCTTTCCGGCGTTGCCGGGCTCGATCCTACAAACGGCTTCATAGCTGACGCACGCGGGGCGATCGCCGATGCCGTCCGCGAGATGCGTCCCGAACAGATCGCGGACCGGAACGTATTTCGCGAGAATCTTCGCCTTCATTTGAAGCGGCTCGCACAAAAGGATCTCAGCTCGAAACCAGTCATCGTCACCACCGTAGTAGAAGTATGAATAGGGCAGAACCCGGAGCGGCAGCAACTGTGCCCGCCGAAACTGAGTCGTTGAGAGAGCAATTACGAGTTCTCGAAACAGAATCCCGCCGCCTGGAGCCGGACGCGGCGGCACGCGAGGCTGTTCGTCGTCAGGTAGTTGATTACTCCGAAGAGTTCCTCGATACCGTTTCGACTCTCGACGCCTACACAGTCACCGAGCAGAAAGGCCGTGGATTGTTGGATTCGCCGATAGCCGAAGAGGGCATCGGAATTGACGCAGCTATCGACCTCGTCAGCGAGAATGTTGATACGCCGGGGCTGAATCCGGCGAGCGGCGGACATTTGGCGTATATTCCGGGCGGCGGGATATATTATTCGGCATTGGGCGATTACCTTGCGGACGTTTTTAACCGCTATGCAGGCGTCTTTTATGCTTCGCCGGGAGCGGTCCGGATGGAGAACATGCTCATCCGCTGGATGTGTGACCTTGTCGGCTATGGCGACGGATCGCATGGCAACATGACGAGCAGCGGCAGCCTCGCAAACATGATCGCTATTGTCGCCGCGCGTGATGGCAAGGGCATCGGATCAGCGGACGTAGCGCGTTCTGTTATCTACCTGTCGAAACAGACTCACCACTCGGTCGCAAAGGCGATCAACGTCGCCGGCCTTGCAGAGTGCCCGGTTCGATACATTGAACTTGACGACCAATACCGAATGAATGCCGACGATCTGTCTGTCCAGATCGAGAAAGACAAAGCCGACGGCCTTAAGCCATTTCTCGTGGTTGCATCGGCCGGAACGACAGATGTCGGTGCGATCGACCCGTTGCCTGAGATCGGAGCGATCGCCGCGGAACACAACCTGTGGTATCACATCGACGCGGCGTATGGTGGCTTCTTTATCCTCACTGACGAAGGCAAGGTTAGGCTACGTGGGCTAGAACTCGCGGATTCACTGATCATGGATCCGCATAAGGGCCTCTTTCTTCCCTACGGCCTCGGTGTCGTGCTCGTCAAGGATATCGAGCACCTGAAGCGTGCCTACGCCTTTAACGCGTCGTATATGCAGGACGCATTCTCGGCCCCCGATGAGATCTCGCCTGCAGAAGTTTCGCCGGAATTGACAAAACACTTTCGCGGGCTTCGGCTGTGGCTGCCGTTGAAGCTGCACGGTGTCGCGCCGTTTCGAGCGTGTCTCGAAGAGAAGTTGCTACTCGCTAAGTATTTCCACTTTCAAGTGCAGCAGCTCGGTTTTGTCAGCGATCTCGCACCCGAGTTGTCCGTCGTAACCTATCGATTTGTCCCAGTAACCGGCGATGCGAACGAATTCAATAAGAAACTCCTCGATGCCGTAGTTGCCGATGGCCGCGTGTTTATCTCATCGACGATGCTCGACGGCAGATTCACTCTGCGGTTCGCATGCCTGGCGTTTCGGACGCATCTTCAGACGGTCGATCTGCTTCTTGACGTATTAAGAACTAAGGTCCATGAAATGGAACGGTAGAAGAGTATTTGTTACGGGAGCATCTAGCGGCATCGGTGAAGCGCTGGCGTTGGCGCTTGCAAAAAAGGGCGCCAATCTCGGCCTGCTCGCACGCCGTGAGGAACTGCTGCACAAGTTAAGTCGCGATTGTGAGAAGGTGGGCGGCACCGCTCGGACGTTTGCTGTGGACGTGACCGACCAAGACGCCGTCCAACTCGCGATCGATGAATTTGTCCATGAATTTGACCACATCGACATTCTAATCGCCAATGCGGGCGTTGGCGGCAATAATAGAGAGACTCGGAGTTTGCAGCCGCTCGCGGTCAAGAAAGTGATCGATATCAATTTGCTTGGTGCGGTTAACTCCGTTTACGCCGCACTGCCCGCAATGCTTAAGAGGGGCAGCGGCCACCTGGTGGCCATATCAAGCTTGGCGGGTTTTCGTGGGTTGCCGAAATCGGCCGCATATTCCGCGAGTAAGGCTGGAATGACCGCGTTTTTTGAGAGCGTTCGCCTTGACGTGAAACATCAGGGCGTTGATGTGACGATAATCCAGCCCGGATTCATCAAGACGCCGCTGACGGCCGGCCGTCATGCGAAGATGCCATTTCTGATGGAGTTGAACGACGCCGTCCCGCTCGTTATCAAGGCCATCGAGAAAAGGAAGAGGTTTGCCGCGTTTCCTTGGCAGCTTGCCACGATCGTGCGGGCGGGGCGACTGATGCCGGCGTGGCTTTACGACCGTATCGCAACACGGGCTAGTTATAGGGAATAACCACTACTTAAGTAACCAGACTTCGGCCGCTTCGACAGTGTCAAAATTCGCGTAATTGCCGCCGCGATTTTGCCCGACGGTCATGCCGAAGCGCAGCGGTTTCTCGATGTCTGAATATGGATTGACAAGTGCAAGCTGTTTTCCGCGCAGGGGCTCGAGTGAATCGCTTACTGTGTGAAATACTTCGCCCTCGGTAAGAATGGCCGGGATGTCGCGGTAAAGCAGGATGCGGTCCAGCCCGGTTTCACGGCTCCTTGCGACGATCTCTTCGACATAGCCTCGAATGATATCAACAGTGATCTTGTCACTCGCGAGATGCGCATACAGGTATCCCGGCCGAACTTCAAACGTGAGCGTGTATTCTTTGGGAGCGTCATTCATATGGATGACTCTATTGTAAAACCAACGAGGGCTCGATTACCAAACGAGCGGCGGCGGCCATTGCTAATTATGGGTTGATAATGGAGAATGAACCGTTGCCCGCACAATGAACTTTCTCCAGGCGCTCATCTTAGGTATTGTTCAGGGATTGACGGAGTTTATTCCGATCAGCTCAACCGCGCACCTCGTCTTCGCCAGCCGTTTGACGGGCATTTACAACGGCCATCCTGAGATGATCACGGCCACGATGGCGGTCGTGCAGCTTGGAACGCTGGCCGCGGTGTTCGTCTATTTCGCCGGTGACATTTGGGACATTAGCAGCGCGTTTGTGCGCGACCATTGGAACCTGGTTTTTAATAAGCGTCGGATGCGGTTTTCAGGGACGGACGGCAGCAGGCCCGTCTTTCTCTCACCCGAATCTTGGCTCGGATGGCTCATTATCATCGGCTCGATACCGATCGGCACGGTGGGATTTGTGTTTAAGGATTTTATCGAAGGGCCGGGCACAAAGAATCTTTGGGTTATTGCGACCATGCTGATTGCCATCGCCGGCGGCCTATTTATCGCTGAACGTATCGGCACGCAGAGAAAGGACGTGCGACATCTTGGCCTATCCGACGCGTTGGTCCAGGGCTTTTGCCAGGTGCTTGCACTGATGCCCGGCGCGAGCCGGTCGGGTTCGACCATCATGGGCGGCTTGTTCGCGGGTGAAAAGCGCGAGACGGCGGCCAGATTCTCATTCTTACTCTCAATACCGGCGATCACGGCCAGTGGCTTGTTGGAAATGCGGAAAGCGTGGCATCTGCTTCCATCCGACGCCTTTATGCCGCTCATCGTCGGGGTGGTGGTTGCAGGCGTTGTTGGATATTTGTCGATCTGGTTCTTGTTGGCATTTCTCAAACGCAATACGACTGCGATCTTTATCATCTACCGGATCGTTCTGGGCGCCGTCATCCTCGTCCTGCTTTGGCAGGGTGTGATCGAGCCTGCGGTAGAATAGATATGCCCGCGAAATACGCAAAAAGATGCCAAAAACTGTTTCTCCTTAGCGTGTTTAGCGTGTCTCGCGGGCAGGTCCTATGAAACGCTGGACAATTCACAAGCACGACGCCGATGCGGTGACGGCGTTCTCGGCTGAGATGCGCGTAACGCCGGTTGTCGCAGCGCTGCTTATTGCACGCGGTTACGACACGGCCGCAAAGTCCCGTGAGTTTCTGAATCCGTCGCCAGAACATCTCCATGATCCGCATTTGCTTAAGGGAATGCGGGAGGCGGTCGCGCGAATTCAAGCGGCGATCACTTCTCAAGAAAAGATACTGATTTGGGGCGATTATGACGTTGACGGCACGACAGGGACGGTATTACTGCGGAATATGTTCCGACTTCTAGGAATCGAAACGTCATTCCACGTCCCGAATCGTTTCACCGAAGGCTATGGCATCAACATCCCGGCGCTTGAAGCAGCGAAGGCTGAGGGGGTGAGTCTGGTCATCAGCGTCGATTGCGGCATACGAAGTTTCGAACCGCTCGAATGGGCTGCCGACAATGGGCTCGACGTGATCGTAACCGATCATCACCTCTCGGACGAGGCCCGGGGCAATCCGCCCGCGGCGGCGGTTGTAAACCCGAATCAGCCCGGCTGTCTATATCCCGACAAGCATCTGGCGGGCGTGGGTGTCGCCTTCAAGGTCGCACACGCTCTGCTGCGCGACGCGGGAATGGAACACAAAGTCCCGCAATTTCTCAAGATCGCCGCCATTGGCACGGTCGCCGATGTAATGGATCTGACCGGAGAAAATCGGGCCATCGTGGCTTTGGGCCTGCTCGATCTGCCAAAGACCGACAATTGGGGCTTAAAAGCATTGATGGAAGTCGCAGATTGTCGGGACGAGATGACGAGCTATCACATTGGCTTTAGGATCGGCCCGCGGATCAACGCGGCCGGGCGAATGGACGTCGCGCGGCACGTTGTTGAGTTGCTCGAGGCCGACAGTTACGGCACTGCAAGGGAACTGGCGACGCTCCTTGACAGCCGCAACCGGGAGAGGCAAAAGGTGCAGCAACAGATCACCGAACTCGCTCTGGCTGAGACTGATACACATGATGGTAAACACTTTATCGTGGTCGCCGGTGAAGGCTGGCATCAGGGCGTAATAGGATTGGCGGCATCGCGCATTGCTGAGCGGCTTTATCGGCCGGCGATAGTGCTTTCGTTAAAAGAAGGGTTCGGCCACGGCAGTGCTCGCTCGATACCGAATTTTCACCTGCTTGAAGCACTTGACTCGTGCGAAGACCTTTTCGAGCAATACGGCGGACACGCTGCGGCGGCGGGGATGAAGATCAAGATCGAGAATATCGAGTCTTTGCGGTTGAGACTCAATCAACATGCGGCGGCGAGACTGTCGGATGACGCCTTGATCCCCGAATTAAAGATCGATGCCGTCGTGACGGAAAAGACACTGACACTGGGCCTAGTTGACGATCTGGCGGCGTTCGAACCGTTTGGAGCGGGGAATCCAAAGCCAATCTTTGTCACGCGCGGCCTCGTCCTGCAGGAGGAACCGTGGGTGATGAAGGACAAACATCTTAAACTCAAGCTTTCCGGTGAGGATGGTCATCAGTTCGAAGCGGTCTGGTGGGATGGCGTCGAGCGTTCAAAGGGGCAAACGCTTTGTCGCGGCACCCGCATCGAACTAGCTTACATCCCCGAGGCCAATATCTGGCAGGGAAACAGGCGGCTGCAACTTGTCGTCGAGGATTTGAGAGCCGATAATGCAAACGATGGTTGATGCCGAGCGAAAGGTCTTGAATGGATACCAGTGGCGGGCGCGCCTGCCTCGATATCTCAGGATCGGGGCCGTTGCGGCAGCCGGCATTGCCGTTCTCGTCATCCTCGTGGGTTTCTTCAACGCGCGCTCACGCTCTCCGTTTAAGTTGCGGAGTGAGCACACTCGGCTATCGACAGAAGTGACCGCCGAGGTGAGCGGCTACGAGCGGCTCGAGTCCGACAATGGTATCCCGCAATATTTGATCAAGGCAGATTTTGCTAAGACGTATTCCGACAATCACCAGGAACTCAGCAATGTTTACCTTGAAGTATTCAATTCCGACGGGGCACCTGCCGACAAGCTCAGCGCTGCGAGTGCTCTATATATTCCGGAAGAGGCGAAGGCGTTCACAGCCTATTTGAACGGCAACGTAAATATCGAGACGCGCGACCGGCTTAAGGTTAAGACGAACAACCTCATCTACACTCGCAAGACGGACGTCGCCGATGCCGATGAGTTGATCGAATTTGAGCGCGGAGGTGTAAAGGGCAGATCGTTCGGCGCCGCCATCCGTATCGGTGAGCAGAAAATAGAATTACTTCGCGACGTGGAGGTCGAGACGCTCGACTCCTCGGGAGGGAATAACGGAACGACCCGATCTGCGAAGGTTAAGGCGGGGTATGCCTCTTTTGACCAAAAGGCCAACCTGATCGAGTTTCGCAATGGTCTCACTGCGCGGTTGTCCCAGGCCGGTGATGGCACTGCAACCGACATGACTGCCGGCAACGCGATCGTAACGCTTATAGATCAGGGCGGCACAGGTTTCGGCCTAAAAGGCATTGAACTTAGGGAGGCTGTTCGAATCGTCTCAGCGACCTCAAACAGGTCTGCGACAACGATCGAGTCAGCTTACGCGAGTTATGACTCGCCCACTGACCGGTTCGATCTAAAGGGCGGCCTGCGTATCGTCTCGGACCAGGCTCAAGTGACTGCCGGAGAAGGGCTTTACGCCCGGACCGCCGGAACTTTGACCTTGACCGGCGCGGTCGAGATCGTGCAAGGCAATGACAGGATCAGTGGGAATACGATTCAAGCGGCTCTTGGCTCTGGCAATAAGCTTAAGAGTGCGGTGGTCCGCGGCGATGCAAGTATCACCAGGACTGCCCCTGAACGGAGGGTATCTCTAAGGGCGCCGGAACTAAACGCGGAATTCGGAGATTCGGATAACCTGTTAAGCGCAAGCGCTGTCGGGCAGAGCACATTCGAGATCGTTTCGACCGATCAGAAGGACTTTGTTAGTATCAGCGGGGCTGCCGGTCGGGGCATCGGTGCGGCATTTGGGCCGGATGGCATAGTGGATGCGATCAGAACGGACGGCCGGACGACAATAGATCTTAACGCAAGGAATGCTGACCCGGACTCGGCAAACAAGCGACTGACAGCCGATGCAGTGCGAACCACTTTCGGCGGCAGCGGCGACCTTAGCCGTGCGGAGGCCGCTGGAGACGCCCAGCTTGAGGTTATTCCACTTAACGCGGGCCCGCAGGCTTTCCGTACTACCGTGACGGCGCCTCGATTTGACTGCGACTTTTTTCCGACGGGCAATATTGTCGATGTTTGCGTTGCAACACGCCGAGTTAAGGCAACCCGGGCTCCAACCGCCCCTTCGCAAGGCCGAGGAACACAGAGTCTCACCTCCGACCGGCTAACGGCGAAATTCAACGAGCGGTCCGGTGACGTAGCCACACTGACAGCTTCAGGGAATGCAAAGTTTAGCGAACTCGATCGCAACGGTTCCTCAGCGGAGATAACATTCACTCAAGCCGACGAGACCGTCCGGCTGAGGGGGGGCGAGCCGGGTTTTTGGAATGACAGCGGCCGTGCCAAAGCACGCGAGATCGACATCGACACCCGTGGCGAACGATCGTATCTGCGGGGTAACGTGAGCACTACATACTATTCTCTAAAGCGTGCGGGAAGTGCCGTGCCGTTTGCATCCGGCGAGAAGCCGGTGTTTGTGACGTCGGAGACGGCCGAGTTTGATCATGCCCATGAAAGCGGCATATATCGTGGTAATGCCCGAGCCTGGCAGGCGAACAATTACGTCAGGGCCGAGAGCATCTTCATGGATGAGAAGGACGGGCGACTCAAGGCCGACGGCCGAGTAGAGAGTGCTCTTTACAATGCCAAGTTGGGTGGCCGTTCATCATCGGTGCCCGTTTTTGCGTCTTCGGGGAGCCTGACGTATCAACGCGATGAACGAATACTGCGATATCGGACGGCGGTTGACATCCGTCAGGGAACCGACCGGCTGACAACGGCTGCGGCTGATATCTATCTTGACGAGCATAATGATGTTGCGAAAACCATTGCTCAGAATGACGTTATCCTGGCGCAGCCCGGCCGTAGAGCAACCGGAGATTGGGCTGAGTTCAATGCCGCCGAGGAGGTAGCAATCATTCGCGGCGAGCCGGCAAGGATCGTCGATGCTGAGCGCGGGTCAACTCAGGGGCGCGAGATGACGTTTCGACTTAAAGAAAACAAGGTCGCCATCGAATCGCGTCCGCGGACGGGTAATGCGGCAGGCCGGACGCGATCTGTTTACAAGGTGACTCAATAGTTCCCAATGACAAACTCCAACGGAGTCAAATCGAATGGCGCAGGTGATCTGTCGCTCATCGGCCACGGGCTGCAAAAGACCTATGGCGGACGAAGGGTCGTTGACGGTGTCTCTCTGGAGGTAAGTTGCGGAGAGATCGTCGGACTGCTTGGTGCGAATGGTGCGGGCAAGACGACGACTTTTTACATGCTTGTCGGCCTTGAATCGACCGAGCAGGGCTCGATACGGCTGAAGGGCCGAGACATTACGAGTTTGCCTATGTATTTGCGTGCACGGCTCGGACTCGGATATTTGCCGCAGGAACCGTCTGTATTTCGTAAGCTAACAGCGGAACAGAATATTCTCGCCGTGCTTGAGACGCGCGGCATGAAACGACAAGACCGATTGGATCGCCTCGAACAGCTATTGAGTGAGTTTGGCATTGCGGAGGTTCGTCGCGTAAGGGGTGAGGCACTCTCCGGCGGTGAGCGGCGCAGAGTCGAGATCGCTCGTTGTCTTGCCACGGAACCGCAGTTTATCCTCCTCGACGAACCGTTCGCCGGGATCGATCCGATCGCTATTGACGAGATCCGTGAAACCGTGCTTTACCTAAAGGGCAGAGGCA
>JAGOWF010000001.1 GCA_018060305.1 Pyrinomonadaceae bacterium | reverse complement strand
CATCCGTCACCGCCGTCTCCGCAGTAGAGCCCGTTGATGACGACACTCGATTCAGAACCGGGAGCCGTAGCGACCGGATTCCGTCAAGAGTGGTCTCATTCATGCAGCCCGACGAGCGAGATCCTGCGACAGCAAAACGAGATTCCACTAAACGCCGAAAGGATTCGGCCGCTCCCGCCTCCGACCGCAAGACCATCTCCGAAGTCCTCCACGACATCTACGATGAACACACCGGCTAAGCGTTGTTAGGAGTGCAATCTTCAGCTTATTCCCAAGACACGCCGGAACAAGCTAAAGCTTGCACTCTGAATCTCAATGTCTGGGTCGCGATCACGGGAAATGCGGCCGGTAAGACCTCGGAACCGGAATATCAAAATCTAAGCCAAATCCCTCGGCTCTTGGCCCCGCAGTCGAGCCGTTGATGTACCAAATGCCGAAACGATAGACCGCAACATCGTAAACTTGGTCCCCATCGTAATCGCCCGGAACAGGTACATCGCCGTCCTGGCCCCACTGGATTATCATCGGCTGCCTGTCTGAGCTCTTAAGTATGTACCAGACGCCGTTGCTGGGCCTGAATACAGCGATGTCGTCGGAACCGTCGCCGTCGTAATCTGCCGGCACGCGGATATCCGTCGGCAGGCCCCATTCGATCGTGGTCTGGCCGCCTAACAGGTCGTCGTCGATGATCCTCCACATTCCCTCGTTGAAAAATACAATATTTGTTCGGCCGTTCCCGTCGAAGTCCAGCGGGATCGGCACCGGCCTGAAGCCCAGAGTCGAGGATTGCCGACCATAATCTCTTTGAATGGTGCCACCGGTACTCTTGATAATGTATGTCGACCAATCGCGGGTGATGGCGACGTCCGTCAAGCCGTCACCGTCATAGTCGCCGGGGCTCGGGACGTCGTCCGGTTGTCCCCAATTCGCGTAAATCATTGTGTTCGTTGCACTCCGCAGAATAAAGAAATCCGGCATCTGGGGATGTGTCGTAAAGCGTGCGACCGCCAGGTCGGCCCTCGTATCGCCGTCGTAGTCTCCGGGGACCGGTACGTCGGTGGCAAGCCCAAACTGCGCCCCTGAGAACCCGGCCGTAGAGCCATTCACATACCACGCGCTCAGATTGGAACCAAATGCGGTCGGCCGATAGACGGATACGTCCGAAACTCCGTCACCGTCAAAGTCGGCCCGTGCGCGATACGCAGGCGGCGTTGGGGTCGGACTCGGCGTCGGCGTCGGGCCGCCAGCGGGCGTTCCGACGACCTCAAATGGAAAATCCTGTGGTACATTGCCGGCCGATGACGGCTTTCCGTAATCGATGACGTCAGAATACT
The DNA here is from genome assembly GCA_018060305.1 of Pyrinomonadaceae bacterium. Taxonomy (GTDB): domain Bacteria; phylum Acidobacteriota; class Blastocatellia; order Pyrinomonadales; family Pyrinomonadaceae; genus OLB17. The sequence goes on along the minus strand of JAGOWF010000001.1, from coordinate 29,987 downwards.
GAAAGTTGGCAAGCTCGCCCCTTTGTATCGCGTTATCCCGCCAATCGCTTCTCTGCCCTGCCATGGTTCTCGTCGGCGCGAAGTTCGACGTAGCCGGATTATTATTGACGGTCGCGGTCCAGTCGATCCAATAGTGTCCAGGCGGCAGCGTCGTGGCGACCGCAATGGTATTTCTCCAGACCCTTCGGGTGGCCGTCGGCGTGACCAGCGGCGGCACGACGGTGTTAGAGATACGGAAGGTGCCCGTGTCGGTACTCGATGCCTGCCGGTTAGTTGTAGTGTCACCAAACACGATCGTGCTTTCCAGGTCGCCGGGACGGCCATTCCAAATCTGAAGCGTGTGCGCGGTAAACGGACTCGTGGTACCGCTACCTGAATAGCCGTGAACCACGACCGAGTCGATCGTACACGGTACCTGGGTAACGAAATCGTCCGCCAGCCGGTCAGAATCGTATACAAATTGGCCCTGTTTGGTCTCAAAGCCTAACGTTGTATTGGACTCGGTGAGGTTCCCCGCGTTATTCTGCACCTCGCTCCAGAATGACCCGGAAGGGGCGGGTACACCGCTGAGGGATATGGTCACGGGATTTAGTCCGCCGTTGACGTAATTGCAGGGACCGGTTGGCGGTGGCGTCGGCGTGGGTGGTGGCGTAGGCGTGGACGTTGGAGTCGGCGTAGGCGTCGGAGTTGGCGTTGGCGTTGAAATGTTACAGAACCCCATGCGGATGGATGCATTCCCGGAGGCGAAGTTCGCGGTTGCAAAGTCCTGCCGCCCGTCCCCGTTGAAATCTGCTATTACGACTCGTAGCGGAATTGAGCCGACCGCGATCTGAGCGTTCACGGGTTGGATGAATCCTGCCGATCCGTTTCCGGTTCGCAAAGATACATTGTTGACATTAGGATTCACAGTTAAGAAGTCTTGATGGCCGTCGTTATTATGGTCAGTTATCCGAACGCCACCCGGTCCCGAGGGCAGAGGAACCATAGGCGATGGCGCAGGGATAAATCCGCCGGTACCTTGTCCGAGCAGGACCGATATCGCGGCCTCACCGATAGAATTTTGACCGCCCGATAACAGATCCTGAATACCGTCCTCATTAAAGTCACCGATCGCAACTTCGCTCGGAGACCCAACGGCTAGAATAGTGCCGCCCGGAACCAAAAAACCGCCAAGACCGTCGCCCAGTCGTATGGAAATCGAGTCCGTGTTGTCGTTTGCCGTCGCAAAATCAGCGTTTCCATCGCTGTTAAAATCTCCTGCGACGATATAATGCGGCCGGCCGTCTACTGTTACCGTCGGGGTCGATGGGGCTGAGAATCCCCCGGCCCCGTCACCCAGACGGACCGAGACGGTTGACCCGCCCATTCCGACCAGCAGATCGTCATGCCGGTCGCCGTTCACATCGGCAACCTCAATTGCCCGCGGGGCAAACGGAACCAAGACCTCAGAAATTGCAGGCAGCGTAAATCCTCCGGCTCCGTCACCCAGCCTTATCGAGACTCTTATCAGGTCAAAACTGGTGACCGCCATGTCGCTGTAGCCATCGTCATTGAAGTCACCTATTGCGATACGCTGCGGATTTTGACTGACCGCGACCTCTGGCACGGAAGGCGAAACAAAACCGCCGGTGCCGTTGCCTAGCCGTATCGAGACGTTAGTCGAATTCTTGTTTACGACGGCAATGTCCTGAATGCCGTCGCCGTTAAAGTCAGCGACAGCTGCGTCGTGGGGAAAAGCTCCGACCGTAACCTCGGGCACTGCGGGTGCAGTGAATCCGCTGACGCCGCCGCACGCGTTTCCGCTCGTAACCGTCAACTGAAAGGTCTGTGAGACCGTACCGCCCGGACCGAAGCCGCGAACCTCGACCGCGTATGACGATGGTGTTATGTTTGTCGGATGAGCGTTCGTTATCCGGACAACTCCTGTCGTAGGGTCAGCGGTGAGTTCGCCGTTGAAGCTAGTTGACGTCGTTACCGCGAGATTTGTCACCCCGGTCGGCGGTGCCGACGGGACCAGGCTCGCGTTTCCACCCAACGGGACGACTACATCCGCATACGTCCCCAAACTCTGTGTCGGGGTCGGGGTTGGCGTGGGTGTCGGCGTGGGTGTGGGCGTCCCGCACGGCGCGCCATAGCGCATGACCGCCACATCGTAGTTCGTGCCACCAAACCCGCGGCCGGCGGCAACAATTTTGCCGTCCTCCTGGATCGCGACCGAGGTGGCGCCTGAGAAGTTGGGTTCGAGGTTTGTGGTGATCAGTCCCGTGCCGTTCAGCGACGTGTCAAGCGTGCCATCGGGGTTATATCGGGCGAAAGAAATATCAGATGCGGAATCACCTGCAGCGACGATGCGTCCGTCATCCTGAATCGCGATCGCCTCCAGGGAATCGAGCCCGGTTTCGGGAGCGATCGCGGTTGTTACCTTACCGCCGGTGCCAAACGTCGTGTCGAGCGTTCCGTCCTGGTTATACCTCACGAGAGCGAAGTCTGAGTGAGGGGTGGTTCCGACATAGGCGATCCATGCCGCTAGGATCTTTCCGTCAGTCTGCATCGCAACGGCCAATGCTGCATCCGCCAAAGGCCCGATCTCAGTTGTTACCGTGCCGCCGGTCCCAAATGAAGTGTCCAGCGTGCCGTCGGAGTTGTATCTGGCTGCGGCAAACAAGGCGCCGTCTGGGCCCGGAGAGCGAATAACAGAACCGACCGCGACAATGCGGCCGTCGGGCTGCAAGGCTATCGCTCGCGCCTCGCTCTCTCGGCCATCGATGCTCAGTTTGACCAGGCCGCCGGTTCCAAAGGAAGGGTCAAGGGTTCCGTCGCCGTTATATCTGGCAAGTGCAAAGGCATCCAAAGAACCTGCGTCCCTAGTTCCGCCGCCGGCTACGATGCGGCCATCCGGCTGAATCGCCACCGAATATGCGCCGTCTCCGATACTGTCTGGGAATGTGGTCGTGACCTTTCCGCCTGTGCCGAATGAAGCATCGAGCGAGCCGTCAGCGTTATATCTAGCGAGTGCGAACGCTGCGGGCGTGCCTGGTGCTATGCTGCGCCCGGCGACGACGACCTTCCCATCAGGCTGGAGTGCGAGGGCATTCGCACGGTCAATGCCATAGAACTCTGTCGTCACGATCCCGCCTGTCCCAAAGGAACCATCAAGAGCGCCGTTCTCTAAATAGCGCGTAAGCGCATACTTAAGTCGGGCTCCATAGAATTGGCAGTTTCCGCCAGGTTCGGCACATGCGTAACCAGCCGCGACGATACGCCCATCCGGCTGGATCGCCATCGATGTTGCGACACTAAAGCCGTCCATTATAGACGTTGTCATCAGGCCGTCACCGCCAAACGTCGGATCCAGGACTCCCGGCTGGCAAGACGGCGTCGGCGTCGGCGTCGGTGTGCACATCATTGGCGGAGTAGTGCACATGAAGACGAATTGCAAGGTCCAGCCGGTTGGCAGGCCGCTGGCATGGCCAGTCTCGTCATCGACGACGTATAGTTTCCATGCCCCGGCCAGTCCGGAGTGCGAAAAAAGCGCCCACCAGTCAGAAGGATAGCTCGCAAGGCCGTTCACGCCCGGAAAATTATCGAATCCGTCCGGCTCTGGCCCCACGAGTCCCGGATACTGGCCGGGAGAATAGGTTCCCGACGGCGGGGCGGTCTCATCTGGAAAGGTTGGACGATTAAGCGATATCGCGTAGACGACGTCGGTCAACTGGTTACTGCCTCCGGCGTCTGAGATCAGGATAGATCTGCTGCCTCGATGGTCGATAAGAAGCATGTCCAGATCGTCAGGCCTTTGCGAGGTGACAGCAAAAGTGACCTTGACCTCGGTCAGCACGCAGGATTCCGGGGCAGCCCCGCCGACTTGGATCACCGATGGATATAAAGACGGGAGGCCTGGATCCGTGCCCGGATCGTTGCTCACACGATCCGCCGGGACGATGGGTGCCTCGTTGCTGAAAGTATACGTTGTATATGTTGGCGTTGGATTTACGACACAGCCCGGTCCGTCCTCGGGCGGCTCGCTTGACCTGCCCGTCGCAGCGGACGAGGGCAGAAGCCAGTAGGCGGACATGGCCGTGAGCAGCAGAAATACCGCAATGCCTAATCTGGCCGGGAGTTTTTGGATCAAACCGTTTGCGATGCGCCCTCCTCGGAAGTCTTTAACGGGCTTACCGTGAGCTAATAGGTTCGCTTTCAATCTAAACCTCATTACAAGGAGAGTCAAGGGCATGGTGATCACCGCTAAAAGATCGGTCCGGTGAGACCAAGGCGACTGTGGCAACGGAAACGATAAATGACGATAGCTGCGATCACCGATATCAGGCCATCGTCAACCAGTCGATACAAAGGCTCGTCGCCGTCGATACAATGCGTTCAAATATTCGGGCTTTGTCGATACAATTCGGAAAAAAAGCGGATACGCCTTATTTGATCCCAAAAAAGCCGCGGATCGAGCTCATCACTCCTTTGCGCTTTGCGGCTTCGGCTTGTTCCTCGGCCTCTTCTTCGCTCTTTTGCAATGCGGCGCGGCGTTCTTCGACGAGTTCGGAGATGGTCTGGACGAGGACGGGATTGCTTGCGAGGATCGGTTTGAGGCCGGCTTTGTCGATACGTAGGACTTCAGATTCCTCGAATGCGACGACGTTGGCCGTTCGAGGTTCGCCCGTGAGGAGGCTCATTTCGCCAAAGAAATCATTTTCCTTCAGCGTCTTGATGGTCTTTTGATACGTCCGCTCTGGTATCTGGACCTTAACGATACCGCGGACGACGACGAACATCGAGTTGCCTTCCTGGCCCATGCGAACTATCGCCTCGCCGGGGGCGTAAATGCGTGATGTGGAAGAATTTGCAAGTTTCTCGATCTCCTCATCTGACAGCGGAGCAAACAACTCGACACGGCCGAGCCGTTCGGCAAAGGTGTTGACTACCTCCTCGACCGGTGTTTCTTCGGCCTGTTTTTCAATGTGCAGGGTGCGTGTCGGGAAGGCAAACTGGAGCTTCTCGCGCTGAAAGACATACCAGACACGCTGTCGTATCAGGGCGTCGGTGTCGTGTTGTTGGCGGTAGTCCTCGAGCCAGTATTTTACTTCCCATTCGATCCCGTCGCCGCCGAGGTTGCGAATGCGCACGTTGGGACGGATCTTTGGGCTGACGTTCTCCACCTGACGCACAGCATCGCGAACAAGCTGGATGATACGAGCCGGCGAGTGTGTGTAAAGCGAGCTAAAAAAGACGGTCTTGGCGTTGAGATTGTCCTTCGGGGCGACCTCGATCAGCTCCTTGCCAAGCACAGAATTACTCAGCACGAGCAGCTTGTTCTGGAATGTGCGGATCTTGACGCCTCGCCACGAGATCGACTCGACGACACCTTCGCCGCGGCTGTGGATGATAACCACGTCACCCACCACGAATGGCTGGTCGGCCTGTAACGCCAATCCTGAGAATAAGTTACCGAGCGTGTCCTGCAATGCCAGACCGACGACGATGCCGATGATGGTCGATCCCGTAAACAGCGGCGCGAGCTGGACGCTGGGAAACTGTGACTGAAAAATAATGAAAAAAGCGACGATATAAATTACGACCGAGATGACCGTTTTGAGCAGAGATGAGATCTCACGGTCAGAACTCTTTCGTGATGCGGTCTTTATCACCAGGTAGCCGACATACCGGACGATCATTACGACCAGCACCATCCCGAGGATTATCTTTAGGATGTGGAGCACATTCACGACGAGGCTGATCCACGTCTCGGTCATCATTGCCGGCGTCCGGCCTTCCACAGGTGTGAGTGTCCCGTCGGGATTGATCGCGACGCCAAGCAGGTCGGTGAGAACGATCTTTATCCAGTCCTCAACGAACGGAAAAAGAACGAGAACCAGCGTCAGGACGCCTGCCCAGATGAGGAAATAGACACTTCGCTTCTGTAGTTCCGATGCCATTTGTTTGAGCTAAAACATATCAGCAATCGTTTTTGCAATCAATAATAGCGAGAGGATGGATACGATCAACGTCGTGCCGACCGCGAGGACGTTGTGAAACAGTTTGTTTCGGTATTCGCCCATTATTTCGACATTATTTGCGAGGTTCACGATCGCAATGAGCATTACGGGCAGTAGCAAACCATTGATACATTGTGTTAATAGCAACAGCTTAAACTGAGGGATATTTGGCAGCATCGCGACCACCGCGCCCAGCACGATCAGCGATGTGAATATGCCAAGAAAGATCGGAGCCTCGCGAAAAGACCGCGACAAGCCTTTTTCAAAACCCAGCGCCTCGCTTAGGCTGTAAGCCGTCGCAAGCGGCAAAACGCCCATCGCCAACATCGCGGCCCCAAACAGCCCTACACCGAAAACAACGGACGCATATTCACCCGCAACCGGCGCAAGGGCCTTTGCCGCGTCCGTTGCCGAATCGATCTGAACATGGCTGGAATGGAGTGTTGCTGCGGTGGAAATAACGATGAACGCCGCGATGATATTCGCAAAAATTACGCCGCCGATCGCATCCAGCCGTGCGATCTTAAGGTCGTCCTTGTCGAGCCGCTTTTCGACAACGGAGCTCTGCACATAGACCTGCATAAATGGCGTTATCGTCGTTCCGATGAGGGCCATCACAGTGAAAAGGTAAGCAGTGTCGAGTCGGAAGCTTGGCGTGACAAACTCGCGCCCTATGGATGTCCAGTCAGGTTCTGCTAAAAACGCAGAGAAAACATAAGCCAGAAAGACCAGTGACATCAAGAGGAAGATGCGCTCGACGCTCTTAGGCGTTCCTCTCACCACGAGCCACCAGATGATAAGTGCCGTCAGAGGAACGGAAATATACCGAGAAACGCCAAATAGCTCAGACGCCTGAGCGATGCCGATGAATTCGGCGATGATTATGCCGGCATTTGCGACAAGCAGTGCGAGCATGACCATTGTGGTCCAACGGACGCCAAACTGTTCCCGTATCAGATCGGCGAGGCCTTGGCCCGTTACGATGCCCATTCGCACACACATCTCCTGTGCGACGATGAAAAAGAGCGTCATCGGGATGAATGTCCACAAGAGCGAATAGCCGTATTCCGATCCGGCAATGGAATACGTGGCAATTCCGCTGACTTCGTTTCCCGAACTAGCGGAGATGATCCCGGGGCCGATTATCGCAAGGTAGGCGTAAAAGCGGTATTCAGACAGACTTCGACGGAGGCGCGACGGCAAGCGGCGCACCCGCTGCAAAAACGGTCTTGGAGACAGGCGTTTGAGCATTTTCTACTACTGCCGTCGTCGTTCATACTTACCAAAAACAGACGCGTCGAGCGACGCGAAAGATGACTATAAACTTTTTTGGCAAAAAGAGAAAGTGGGCCGTATTGTGCCGTTATTTGGTCGGCGCATCATCGTTTGGTAGAGTTTGCTCTATGAGAAATCACCGAGATCGTCGCTGGCGCGTGCTGAGCCTGGGAGTTGCCCTGCTTGTGACGGCATTGCCCATTCAGATCAGCGCCGGGTCGGCGCCCGCGCGCGGGCGGCACGCGATGGTCGCCTCGCAGCACGAATTGGCGTCAAAGGTCGGCGTTTCCATCCTCAAACGTGGCGGCAACGCCGTCGATGCTGCCATCGCGGTCGGCTTGGCTCTGGCTGTGGTGTATCCGGAGGCAGGCAACATCGGCGGTGGTGGTTTTATGCTCATTCGAGACAAGGCCGGCGCGACGCATGCGATCGACTATCGCGAAATGGCGCCTAGTGCAGCCGACCGCGATCTGTATATAGACAGCAGTGGAAAGCTTAAAACCGGCGAAGGTTCGTCAACCGTCGGTTATCGGGCGGCGGGCGTTCCGGGCACATTGGCGGGCTTCGACTTGGCATTTCACAAATACGGATCGGGCAAGGTCAAATGGGCCGAGATCGTGCGGCCTGCCAGGCTGCTTGCACAGGATGGTTATGTCCTCTCGCATCGGCTGGCAGAAAGGTTCAGAGACTACGCAGACACCTTGACGAAGTATGACGACAGCCGTCGCATCTTTTTGAACAACGGGCGGTTTTATGCGGAGGGCGACGTGCTTCGTCAGCCCGAGTTGGCCGCAACGCTTGGCCGCATCGAGCGCATTGGTGCAAGGGAATTCTACACAGGTCACACCGCGCGGCTGATCGCGGCAGATATGAAGCGTAACCACGGTCTGATTACCCTTGTTGACCTAAAGAATTACGTCGCCAAGGAACGCGCGCCGCTTCGCGGGACGTATCGAGGTTACGAGATCATCTCAATGCCGCCGCCGAGTTCGGGAGGGATTGTAATGCTCGAGGCCCTCAACATTCTGGAAGCGTATGACATCGGACGTCTGGAGCAGAATTCAGCCGCAAAATATCATCTCGTGGCCGAGGCGATGCGAAGGGCATTTGCCGATAGGGCCGAGTTTATGGGCGATCCCGACTTCGCGAACATTCCGGCTGCGGAGCTTATCGATAAGGACTATGCGAGACGTCGGCGCGAGACAATCAAACCGGACCGAGCTTCATCGAGCCGTGACGTTGGCCACGGAACGCCGGCCGGCGTCGAGCCGACCGAGACGACACACTTTACGGTCGTTGACCGCGACGGAATGGTCGTTTCGAATACGTACACTATCAACGACCTGTTTGGGTCGCGGGTGACCGCGAAGGGCACGGGTGTTCTCCTTAATGACGAAATGGATGATTTTGCCGCACGGCCCGGCAGAGCGAATATGTATGGTTTGGTCCAGGGCGAGCGAAATGCGATTCAGCCCGGGAAACGACCTCTGTCGTCGATGACGCCGACCATAGTGTTGCGAAAGGACGGCTCTGTCTGGTTTGCCCTCGGCGCGCGCGGCGGGCCAAGGATCATTTCCGCGGTGCTTCAGTCCGTAATGAACGTGATCGACTTCGATATGGACATCCAGCAGGCGATTGATGCACCGAGGATCCATCATCAATGGCTGCCCGACGAGATCATCTATGAGCCATTTGGTATGTCGCCCGATACGCGGGGGATCCTCGCCTCGTATGGGCATACTCTGAGTTCGCCGCAATACATCGCATCTGCGACGGCGATCATGATCGACACTGAAGGCGTGAGGATAGGTGCGATCGACGGACGGAGCGACGGAGAAGCTGTTGGCTACTGATCGGGATGATTCTTATCGAGCAGCCTCGTCGTCCCTTCCGTTACGCTGACCGGCTGAAGGTCATTTGTATCTCGCGGGGCCGAAGGTTTAGGTCCGGCATAAGTCGAAGCCGGGACAGCCCGTTGTGGGGGCAGTGCTCCGGCCGACTGTTTGCCTAAGTGATGTTTCGCGGCAGCAAGGAAGTCATCCGATGTGGCGGTCGTTCTCGGTTCCGCCTCCTCAAACATCAGCGCATACGCCATTCGAAGCAGGCCGCCGACAAATAGTGCGATCGCGGAGATAGCTATCGCAAATGGCGCGGCATCGATCGCAACCGTAAAGATCGCCACTATCGGGACGACCAAAAATGTCATCAAAAAGATAAAAAGCCCCTGCTTGAGGCCGCGGGTTCGAGGCGAGGAGCCGGGGGCTGCCACCTGCGAGTTGCCGCCCGATCGAAGCAGTTCAAGCGTGCCGGTGAGCAGAAATCCGCACCGTGAGCAAAAGTTGGTATCCGGTGAGAGCTTTTCCTGGCCGCAGTTTGGGCAAAACATGGTTACCGCCGCTCTTCATCGTTAAGCAGCCGAGTTGTGCTTTCGGTCACGCTCGTAGGTTCCAGATCCTTCGTGTCTCGCCAATGGCCCGCCTGCGGCGGCCCGAAATGGGAAGCCGGTATCGACTGTTGAGGCGGAAGGGCCGATCGCTGCGGCTGGCCGTATAATGCCGGCGGGGCTTGAGGATATTGCAGACTGCGATAGAAAACATCGGGCTTCTTTAGGAAGATCAGCGACGATATCAGCATAATGAGTCCGCCAAAAATACCGATCACGGCCGAAACTCCCGCGAGCTCCTCGATCTCGGCGATCCCCCAAAGCGGTGCCATTATCAACAGGAAGAAAAGGCACCAGATGACACTAAATCCAATGCCGTTTCGACGCGTAAGCATCGTTTTCTTTGCGTTGAGTTGGTCAAGCTGAGGCAGAAAGCCGCCTTGGGCTACCACCTCCGCGACCACGCTGAGCGGCATTCCACATCTGGAACAGAATTTGGTCTCATTCGAGACCTGTTGTTGTCCGCAGCTTGGACAGTGCATTCAGATTCTCCGGAAAAACGGGTCGTAATCGTAACGAATTTTGTCACGAAAAAGTTGCGTTTGCAATCGGCTAAAGGCGCGGTGGCTTTTGAGATGTAACTGATCGATACGTCTCGAACGCCCGACCCTGGAAATGAGCAGAACGAGCGAGCGTATCGAGGAGGACGTCGATGATCGGACGAAGAGTGACGGGCGCGGGTATCTCTCGCTTAAGATCGGTGTCTGAGACGAAAAAAAGAAAGCCTCGTGACCGTGTGGCTTCGACCTCGTCTAGGTAGGTCAGCAGGGAAGCAATACTACTGAGTTTCTCGGGCAGCGTCCATTCATAGGGATCATCCCACAGGCGTGTCGTTAGTCCGCCAAATGTTCTTTCGACCTCGGCTGCCGAGCGTGCGATGAATTCGCCGCAAGACAGCGGCTCGATCGAAGCGGCCGTCCCGGTCGGGCGTTCGTAGAGGATCTGATCCGTGAGTAATGCAAGTAGCTGGCGAGACCGTCCGTCGATCAATACGAATTGGCTATCGAGCGCGGTCAGGATCGTGTCCATGAAGAAAAGGCGGCTCCCTAAGACGTCGGTCTGCTCAATTATTGGCGGAGTTTTACAGCGGTGCCGTAGGCAAGCACCTCGGTCGAACCCTGAGTGAATTCAGTAGCGTCATATCGCATCCCGATCACGGCATCGGCACCTATCTCATGGGCGTGCTGTACCATCCGGTTGAATGCTTCCATTCGGGCCGCTTCGCATACAACCGTCCATTCCTCGATATTACCGCCGGCGATCGATTTAAGCCCGCCGATGATCCCGCGGCCAATGCCCGTCGCACGCACAACGATGCCGCGGACGACGCCAAGGTATTCGGCCACCGGGCGGCCATCGACTTCAAATCCTGTAGTAACGATCATGGGTCAAGGTGGTAGCGCCTACGGGAATCGAACCCGTCTTTCGAGGTTGAGAACCTCGCGTCCTAACCGATAGACGAAGGCGCCCCAAGGTTGATTTACGAGTATAGAATAAACAACCTCAAGGCGCAATTTGTCGTCCTGCTCACCTAAGACGTGTCAGTTTCGTCGGCGGATGCCGGATCGAGTTCCCAGCGGTCTCTGTCCCTTTTTTCGATCTTCTTGACTGGATCAAGCGGTTCGTTGTCCTGATATGTGACTCCGAGTGCCCGCCCGAGTTCCTCGACAATATCCTGGTCGGGTGTGACGACACTGCCGCCGACAGCCTCTTCACCATCCGCAGGATCTTGCCAATCGGCATCCACGTCGCCGCCGGTGATCTCGGGGGACGTGTTGTTATAGAGTTCGAGTTCTTCTTTTAGTTTATTCGGAACCATCTTTAGACAATTGAGCTTGGGCGGCGGCCACCGTTCCCCGGCCGCGTCGCGGCGGGCGGTGGCGCGGGTGTGACCGTAGCATTCGGGCTTTTCCCGTCCACGGCCTCGGCCTCCGGCATTAGGTCATGCACGAGATCAGTTTTCACCTCGATCAGATGATCTGTCAAGTGATTGTAGGCATTCAATGAACGTTCCTTAAGGTCACGGACCGTCCTAAATGTGCCGTCCAGGCTTCGCCGGCCTGACGCCGCCAGGTCGCGGCGAAACTCTGTCCCGGATTTAGGGGCCAATAGAAGGGCAGTCGCCGCGCCGGCCGCGCCCCCGGCGAGAAAGTAGAACAGTTCCTTGAATCGATACGATCGCGAATTTGTTGTTGATTGCATTTAGTTAACTCCAACTGAAGATTGCCGCAAAGAATTTCGGCGTGAGTCAAGATTAGCGCCGCCGCGCCTGCGATTGTGTCATCCGCCATACAGACTATTAGACACCGGCCACGGAAAGTTACTCGTATGCGAATCGTGTGCATCGATGATGACGTTCAGACCGCAAGCTGGATTCGAGCGTTGTTGAGCCCCGCTGGCGTCGGTGTCGAGTTTATCTCGGTGCGGACGGGTCGCGAGGCGTTCTCGTTGGTTCTCGACGATCGATTCGACCTGTGCATTCTTGAATACGCACTGCCCGATATGACGGGTGTTCAGCTTTGCGGGCTGCTTCGGCAAGCGGGCTGTTCGACGCCGATCGTATTTTTAACGGCGATGAATCGTCCGATAGATCGCGAGCGGGCCGAGCTTGCCGGTGCCAATGCTTACCTCGCCAAACCTGAGGATCTCGACATTCTCGTGCCGACGCTAAGTCGATTGCTAATGCAGCCTATTATTCCGCCACCGCCCTTCCAAGTGCAATCGTTCGCGACCGTGCCGACGTAAACGGCCGATACCTTGACCTCATTCAACACCGTTCATAAACTAATAGTTTAGGCAAGTTTGGCCGATAGCTATGACACACGAACTATTCAACACGAGACAGACCTTCGAATGCGGAGGCCGACGCACGGGTGCGTTCTATTCACTACCTCAACTTGAGGCCGAGGGTCTGGGTGATATATCGCGGCTTCCAGTTTCGATACGCATCGTTCTCGAATCCGTTTTGCGCAATTTCGACGGTGGAAAGAAAGTGAGCGAGGCGAGTATCCGAGCACTCGCAGGCTGGCAAGCCGATGCCGAACGCACCGAAGAGATCCCCTTCGTTGTCGCACGCGTAATTTTGCAGGATTTCACAGGCGTGCCGTTGCTCGTCGATCTTGCTGCGATGCGTTCGGCGGTCAAGCGGCTGGGTAAAGACCCGTCGTTGATCGAGCCGCTTGTGCCGGTCGATCTTGTGATCGATCACAGCGTCCAGGTTGATTTCGCCGGCAGCGAAGCCGCATATCAGCGAAATATGGAGATGGAGTTTAAGCGAAACGATCAGCGTTATCGCTTTCTGAAGTGGGGAACGCAGGCGTTCAGCGGTTTCAGCGTTGTTCCGCCGGGCATCGGTATCGTTCATCAAGTTAATCTCGAGTATCTCGCTCGCGGCGTCTTCGAGCGCGATGGCGTATATTTCCCGGACACGCTCGTCGGGACCGATTCGCATACAACGATGATCAACGGCATCGGCATTGTCGGCTGGGGCGTTGGCGGTATTGAGGCTGAGGCCGGAATGCTCGGCCAGCCTGTCTATTTTCTTACACCTGATGTCGTTGGCGTTAACCTGACCAGCGAACTGCCGCAAGGCTCAACCGCGACTGATCTCGTGCTCAGGATCACCGAGATGCTTCGCAAGGCTAATGTCGTCGGCAAATTCGTCGAGTTTTTTGGCGAAGGTGCCGCGGCACTCAATGCTACCGACCGGGCGACGATAGCCAATATGGCCCCCGAATACGGAGCCACACTGGGCTTTTTCCCGACGGATGAGAAAACGCTTGATTACTACAGGAATACCGGCCGGTCGGATGAGCAGATCGATACGATCCGCAACTACTACACCGCACAGCACATGTTTGGGATACCGCGGGCAGATGAGATCGATTACTCGACAACTCTTGACCTTGACCTCTCAACGGTGCTCCCTGCCGTAGCGGGGCCAAAGCGCCCGCAGGATAGGATCGAACTTTCTCAGCTTGATGATCGTTTTGTCGAGCTTTTCACAAATTCTGTCGCGGATGGCGGCTACGGTAAAACGTCGGACGATCTGGAGAAGCGTTTTCCTGTGACACTTGGTGAGAACGGGATCGTCACCGGCGGCGGTGAGCAAAGGCCGATGACCGTGCCCGACCCGCTGCATTCAACCGTTTCACCAGAGAACACTAATATCACTACCGAGGTCGAGATGATGAATAACCGGCCCACACCGGATCGCGTCGACCTGTCCAAAAGCGATGACGAGATAGTCAGCACTACGATCGGAAATGGCGACGTCCTGATCGCGGCTATCACGTCGTGCACAAATACGAGTAATCCGTCAGTCATGATCGCCGCCGGCATTGTTGCCAAAAAGGCCGCCGAACGCGGTATGAAGGTGCCTGCGTATGTAAAAACCTCGCTGGCTCCCGGCTCGCGGGTCGTAACGGAATATCTCGAGCGAACAGGCCTGCAAAAGTATCTGGACGAGATCGGTTTCAATCTGGTCGGCTATGGCTGCACGACGTGCATCGGCAATTCCGGCCCGCTCGATCCATCGATCGAGGACCAAGTCGTCGAGAACGATATCGTTGCCGCCTCGGTCCTGTCGGGCAATCGCAATTTTGAAGCGCGCGTTCATCAGAACATTAAGGCGAATTTTCTGATGTCGCCGCCGTTGGTTGTGGCCTATGCACTCGCCGGGACCGTCGTTAAGGATGTCTATTTGGACCCGATCGGGAAGGATTCTGATGGCAATGACGTCTTTCTAAAGGACATCTGGGCTTCGCTGGACGAGGTCAAGGCGATGCTTCAGGCCGCGTTCGATCCGGAAACCTATAAGACACTTTATGCCCAGTTTGCCGAGCAAAATCCGCTCTGGAACGAGATCGAGTCGAGCACCGGCAAGATCTATGAATGGGATCCGAATTCGACATACATTCAGGAGCCGCCTTTCTTTGAAGGCTTCTCAATGGACACAGGAGCGTTCAGCAATATCGCGGGGGCGAGGGCTCTCGCAGTATTTGGTGATTCTGTAACAACCGACCACATTTCTCCCGCCGGTGCGATCAAGCCTAACTCTCCCGCCGGCAAATATTTGCAGGAACTGTGCGTTGAGCCGGCTAATTTTAATTCCTACGGCTCGCGGCGCGGTAACGACCGCGTGATGGTGCGTGGAACCTTTGCCAATGTTCGCATAAAGAACCTCATGGCCGCACCGACCGAGGGCGGCTTTACCAGGCACCAGCCAGACGGCGAGGAGATGTCGATCTACGACGCGGCGATCCAGTACGCGGGCGAAAATATGCCTCTCATGATCTTCGCGGGCAAGGAATACGGCACCGGCAGCTCGCGCGATTGGGCGGCCAAGGGAACGGCCCTGATGGGCGTAAAGGCAGTCGTCGTTGAGTCTTTTGAGCGGATCCATCGCTCGAACCTCGTTGGAATGGGCGTTCTGCCGCTTCAGTTCAAGGAGAACGAGAACGCGCAGACGCTGGGAATCGACGGGACCGAGACATTCGATCTTGTCGGGCTTGACGGCGACGTGCGTCCGCGGCAGGATGTGACGCTCAGAATAACCCGGGCTGACGGCTCAACGGCGGAAACGGCAGTTACTCTTCGCATCGACACGCCCATCGAGATCGAATACTACCGAAACGGCGGGATCTTGCCATACGTTCTCAGGCAATTGCTTGGGCAAGAGTCGGCATAGTTAGTGTCCTAATCCAGTGGTGTTACGATCTTGTCCCCGAACGGGGACGGCTGTAATAGCGTTGGGTGAAACCCGACGAGGGAATCGCCGAAGCGAGATGAGGATGTCTGAAAAATCTGCTTCCACGCGGTGGAGCCGCGAAAGACGGTAGCCAGACGTGAAACGTCTGGAAAGTTGCGGACGATGATTTCCGCACTGAAGGTGCGGCAGACACGTAAACATTGACTTTTCGCCCCTTCAGGGCGAGATGCCTTGGAGGCGATCTTTCCAGGCGTTTCACGTCTGGCTACTATCGTTTTGCGGCTCCGCCGCGAAAGAACGACTTTTCAGACAAACTCTTTACACGGGCCAGTCGTCCCTTACAGGGACGCACCGATCTTGATGCTTTTCCGGCGGGTTGCACCCGCCGCTATTGCAGTGGTCCCCGTCGGGGACGGGCAGCACCAACAGCTTTAGGACGCCACCAGAGTCCGCCGCCGCATGATAAATTCCTTGACAATGTGTTGATACTGTGATACGATGTTGCACATGCAGAACTCGGTTGAAAACGGATGCTCGAAGTTTTTTTCAAAAATGCCTGGTCTTCGGGCAAAATGTAACTTTAAGTCACGTGGAATCAGCAGGTTAGGTGTCCACTCACCAGGTGTGGACACCGAGTGGACAAGCCGGTGGACAGGCACTGGACAGCGAGTTTGTAATGTTCGCATGATCCGGCCGTAACTCTTGCATCAATTGAGGTTGGGGTCGGTTTGGGAATATTGGGACGACTTTGGCGCTTTCAGGCCAGCCGATAGAAAGCGCTGAATCCCGAAAAAATGTTGAATTATCCGGCACTAAGTGATAGATTTACAGAATCTCTAAGGAGCAGACTAGACCGTCCCGCGCCGTCCCTTCCCGGCAGGATTGGAGTAAAGAAATGAAAAGAACAGCGTCGATTACTTTGTTGCTTGCCCTGTTGATCTCGGGATCGCTTCCGTCATATGCCCAAAAGGGCCGCCGCGCGGCGATCCAGCCCGCCGCGGTCGATGCAACGATCACCTACGAGCGCATCGATGCCGTCACCGATGGCCAGGGCGTCTTGATCCGATGGCACACGTCGGTAGAAACACAGAATTTCGGGTTCAATGTGTATCGGATCACGTCGAGCGGCCGCGAATTAGTGAACGAGACACTGATAACAGGCTCGGTCTTTAAGCGCAGCCTGCCCGGCCATAGTGGCGAAGACTACGAATTGTATGATCCGGCAGGCCGGTTTGACACGGTTTACGTGATCGACAACACATTTGTTGGCGGTCGCGTATCAAGCAGTTCGCCATTTGGTGTTCGTTCTGTAAAGGATCTTGAGATCGAATCGGGACGCTCCAGCGAGGATCTTGAGCGTATGCGTGCGACCTCAGCCAAGACCGGCATTGTCCTGCGTAATGATCTGGCCGTAGGCAAGGATCTGAGCGAGATCATTGAGCGTGCCACACCTGAAGCGGACATTAACACGCACCGCTGGGTGGTTTCGCAGCCGGGAGCCAAGATCGCGGTCAAATTCGAGGGCTTCTATCGCGTGACAAGGGCGCAGCTTGAGGCGGCCGGATTTAACGTCAATGCACCATCGGCAAACTGGCGGCTCTTTATGGAAGGCAACGAGCAGGCTATCAACGTCGGTGCCGGCGACCAATATATCGAATTTTATGGCACGGGCCGGGATACGCGTGAGAGCGATACGCGGGTGTATTATCTGCTTGCCGACTCGAATCCCGGACGCCGTATCGAGACCAAGGTCATCCGTAATGTCGGCGGGGCAGTGGTTGCTCAGAGCTATCGCTCAACCGTCCAGAAGCGGGAGAGAACCAGCGGCTATAACGGAATGATCAAAAACGGCGACGCTGAGAACTTCTGGGGCCGTCCCGTAACGGATACTCCAATGGTGACGCCGATCGGCGTCTTTCTCAACCGTATCGATCCGGCTGCTGCAACCGCTCTTATCCGCGTGAAACTTCAGGGGATTCAGGGATCGACCCACAATGTTAAGGTCGTTGTTAACGGGAATGAAGCCGGGTTTGTGCCCGCCGTCGGGAATACGGTCTATCAGGCGACCCTGACGATACCGACGAGCTTTCTTGTTGAGGGCAATAACCTTGTAGATCTGACCGAGGAGAACTCCTCGAGTGCGAGCTACTTTGATCAGGTCGAGATCACCTTTAACCGACGCTTCGATGCATCCGCTGATCGGCTGTCATACTATACGCCCGGATATCGAAAGGTTGATGTTGCGGGCTTCTCGACCGCAAACGTCCGTGTATTCGATACCACATACCCCGGGCTTCCGCAGGAAGTGGTCGGTCTCAATGTTGTTCAGGACGGAGGCACCTTCACTGCTAAGCTGCCGTCGCACAGAGCGATGGTGATGTACGCGGCTGAGAATTCGTCGCTTCTCTCACCATTTTCGGTGACTTTCAATAATCCGTCCAATTGGTCGACACCCGGCCATGTGGTCCAGTATCTGATCATCTCCCATTCCGCCCCGGACTTTCTGAACGCTGCGCAGCAATGGAAGGCCTTTCGAGAGACGACCGCGGGTGGACGGTTCTCAGTGGCGGTTGTCGATGTTGCCGATATTTTTGACGAATTTGGCTATGGGTCGCTCTCCGCTGAGGCTCTGAAGGGTTTTCTTGAGTACGCCTATAAGAGTTGGGACGGCTCACCCCAGTATGTGCTCCTGCTCGGTGATGGTTCATATGATCCAAGGAATTATGATGGCTTTGGCAACTGGGATCTCGTGCCCACCAAGTTCCTTGAACTGATCTTTGAGGAGAGCGGGAGCGACGAGGCCCTTGCGGATTTCAACCACGACGGCCTGGCAGAGATGCCGATCGGCAGGGTGCCGGCCAGAAGCGCCTTTGATGTATTAACGGTGTTGAACAAGTCCATGGGTTTTGAAACTCTGGAGAATCAAAGTTTGAACCGTGGTGCGTTGTGCGCTTACGACCTTCCAGCCGGTTTCGATTTCGAGGGGATGTGCCTTGGTTTGCACAACGAACTGCCGCCGGGAACTCCTACGGTCCTGATCTCACGAGGCCTTCCGCCACCGAATCAGGGCACCCCGGACCCGCAGGCCCATACGAACCTGATGAATGCCCTGAACACTGGCAAATATATCGCCAACTTCGCCGGCCATGGGACATCTGGTGTTTGGGGAAACGTAGATTTTTTCAATGCGAACGATGCGGCGCTGCTTACCAATGGCAACCGGCAATCAATATTTACGATGCTGACGTGCTATAACGGCGTATTCTTTAGATCGAGCCCGCTTGCGGACTCGGTTTCTGAGCGGCTCTTGTTTGCCCAGAATGGCGGCGGAGCGATCACATGGGCCTCGACGACGGAAACGACGCCCGACTTTCAGTTTACGATGGGTGCACGGTTTTATAACGAGATCGGAGCCAGCAACATCAAGCGGATCGGCGATCTCGTCAAATCTGCGAAGTCAACGATCGCGGGCAGCGACGTCGGCTATTCGTGGGTGCTGCTGGGCGATCCTGCGCTAAAGGTGAGATAAACAGCTCTTTGACAACAAAGGCGTTCCACCGCGGAACGCCTTCTTAATCTGGTACTCGCGGCAGGAGTCGAACCTGCGACTTCTTCCTCCGGAGGGAAGCGCTCTATCCACTGAGCTACGCGAGCCGACGCATTGGATTATAGCATCTCGGCTGGTTAGCGGGGAACGATCGTGATCTTCTTGATGCGTATCGCCTCAGTCGGACGTTCGCCATTACGCGGAGCGCCGGCGATCGTTCGGACGTTGTTCATCCCGTCGATGATCTTGCCAAAGACCGTGTAGTTCTTATCAAACGCAGCCTCCCGTTTGAGCATGATAAAGTACTGAGCGTTGGCAGAATTCACGTCATTGCCCAGGCGCGCCGCGCCGACGATCCCGGTGTCGTATGGCACGTCAGAGAACTCGGCGGGAACATTAGGCTTGCCCGAATCACCTTCTTTGGCGGGGTTTGGCGACTTTCCGGGCTTCGTGTCAGCGTTACCGGCCTGGATGACTGTGTCGTTCACCCGGTGGAAGATGATGCCCTCGTAATAGCCCTCCTTGGCAAGCTCCTTGAAGCGCTCGACCGCCTTGGGCGCGATGTTTGAATAAAGCTCCATCTTCATAGTGCCGTAGGCAGGATTCTCCATCTCGATCAGGGCCACCTCGGAGTCAGCCACCGGTGCAACGGCTTTCTTGACCTCAGGTGAAGCCTTCGACGCCGTTGTCGGCCGTGCATTGTTTGCTGGCGTGCTGCAGGATGCGGCCGCGAATGCAGCCATTGCTAATGCGATAAGGACTTTTCTATTCATATTTGTTATATCGTCTTCTCACTGTCGAGAATGATCGTGACGGGGCCGTCGTTTATGAGTTCAACATCCATCATTGCACCGAATTCGCCGGTTGCTACCTTCTGGATGGCTTCGTGCGATCGTGATACGAAGTATTCGTAAAGCGTCTTCGCCTTTTCGCCTCCCGCCGCCGCGATGAATGAAGGCCGTCGTCCTCGTCGAGTATCGCCGTAGAGCGTGAACTGCGATACCACAAGCATCTGGCCGTCGATATCGGCAAGCGATAGATTCATCTTACCGCCGTCATCCTCAAATATCCGGAGGTTGGCGATCTTGTCAACGAGATAGTCGGCGTCAGATCCAGTATCGACTGTCGAAACGCCCAAGAGAACGAGCAGTCCGCGTTCGATCTCGCCTGTCACGCGTCCGGCAACCGTTACCTTGGCCCGCGAGACTCGCTGGACGACAGCGCGCATCCTGCTACCACATTCCTTCCTCGATCCGGACGCTGTTCATCACGACCGGTTCGAGCGGCTTGTCGTTCGGGCCGGTGGCAACAGCCGCAATGGAATCTACGACCTCCTGGCCTTCAACAACGCGGCCAAACTTTGTGTAGCTCGGCGGCAGAGGATAATCGACGTGCATTATAAAAAACTGAGAGCCATTGGTATTCGGCCCAGAGTTTGCCATTGCGACTGTCCCTTTCTCATACATTCCCGCATAAAGCATCGAGCCGCGGTCGATCTCGTCGTCGAACTTGCCGCCCCACGCCGATTCGCCGCCGTACCCTTCGCCCAATGGGTCGCCGCCCTGGACCATAAAGTTAGGGATGACGCGGTGAAAGATCACGCCGTCGTAATAGTTCTTATCGGCCAACAGCCGAAAGTTCTCGGTCGTCTTCGGTGCGTCCTTCTCCAGCAGTTCTACTTTGATGGTGCCGTGGTTTGTGTCGATAACAGCGATCTTGTTTCCCACTAATTATTTCTCCTGACTCAAGATAAATCGTTCTATGGCGGCCGCGACGCCGCCCTCGTCGTTACTTAATGTTGTATAAAATTCGCCGCGTTCGAGCAACTTTGGGTCGGCGTTTCCCATCACGACGGGTGTTCCCGCATACTCGAGCATCTCGAGATCGTTGAAATTATCGCCGATCGCCATGACCTCGTCGGGGGCGAGTCCCTCGATCTCGGCTAGTCGCGCGGCACCGTGCCCTTTCGAGGCGTTGGGCGGAAGGATATCGATCAAGGTGAAGTCGAGTCTGGGATAGATGGTGGCGAGCAGGTTTACTGCCGAACCGAGCTCCCGTCGCAGGTCGTTTTCAAGCTCAAGCATCCCCGCGCAATTGCCGGAGAATGAGATGTGGACAATTTCATGGTCCTCGATCACGCTTTCGAGCGTGTCAACATGACAGACAGACGCGTCGACCTCGTCGCCGTGAAGCCGCGTCGCCCACGCGACATATTTCTGCAGCGGGACATTGTCATCCGAGATGCGATCGTAAAGCAAACGCCCGTGGCCATGCGGATCGGTGCTTACCAATGCGTCGCCGCCAAGCTGTTTTCCGGCGCGGACGATCTCGCGGCTGGTCTCGGACGAGAGGAGAGAATAGTGGATGGTTTCAAGCGAATCTGCGTATTTGAGGAGAGCTCCATTATGGGTGATCAACGGTGCATTCAGGCCCAGATCGAGGCCCACGGGGCGTGCGTCACGAAAACGCCGCCCGGTTGCGATGGTCACGAGCACGCCGGCTGATTCGGCGGCCCGTATGGCATTACGGTTTGCCGCATCGATATCTCCGCCCGAGCTGAGAGTCGTTCCGTCGAGGTCAAGTGCAAGGAGTTTTATCATTGGTCGGTATTTGCGGCACGCTTTTCATTTCGTTGCTGTTCTAGCCATTGCTGATACTTAGCCTTGCCTTTTTCGAACTCTGCGGCCGATGAATAGAACCAATGCGAGCCGTCGTTTGCATCGACATTTCGGACGTAGAAGAGGTAATCGTTCGGCTGCGGATTGAGAGCGGCGCGGATCGAGCTTTCGGTGACGGACGAGATCGGGCCGGGCGGGATGCCCGTTTTGGTCCGCGTGTTGTAGGGCGAATCGACCTCAAGGTCGCTCTTGTGGATGGTGCCGTCCCATTTGCCCCGCATCTTGGCGATATAGACGTTGGTCTGGTCGATGCCCAGTGGAATGTTGCGGGCGAGGCGATTGTTAATGATGCCCGCTACGATGGGACGTTCACTTTCGACGCCGGTCTCGGTCTCTATGAGTGAGGCGATGGTAACGATCTCCTGCGGGGTGCGGCCGGCGGATCTGGCCTGCTCGGTCCACTCAGGCTTCCAGAATTTGCGAAACTGTTCGACCATCACCCTGATTATCTCCGGCGGTTTTGCGTCGCGGGCAAAGCTGTATGTCGTCGGATACATATAGCCCTCAAGGTTTGTCGCGGTCGGCGAGCTGTCCTTGATGAGCGATACGTCGTCCATCATTGCGAGGATCGCCTTGTCATCGACGGGCGGAGTTTGCGGGAACTTCTCCGCGATCCGCTTGGCGATATCGAACCGAGTAAACCCTTCGGGGATCGTCATTTTGATCGTCAGGTCCTGCCCCTTTTCGAGTTGCTTGAGCACCTGTATGACGGAGATAGGCGAGGCGAACTGATATTCGCCCGCCTGAAGTTTGCTGCCGCCGCCGAAAAGCCGCAGATAAAGATTCGCGCCGGTCTCGCTGCCGATGATGCGCTCGGCGGCCAGCTTTGCGATGATCTCGGGCGGCGTCGAACCTTTTTCGATCTTGATATAGACGCCCGCCTTGTCGTGTTGATGCGGCGCGGTGACGGCGGAATATGCCCAATACGAAACGCCGCAGGCGGCGGTGACCGCGACGGCGACAAACAGGAATAACACGGTGAGGATGCGGCTCATCAGAAAAATGTGTAAATGATCCTAGTCGGCGGCGAGGGATTTCTCGATGGCGGTCGTCACCACATCACTTTCGGGGATATCTTTTGTGCCAAAACGCGCGGCGACGCGGCCCGTTTTGTCGAGAAGGAATTTGTTAAAGTTCCACGTAATATCGCCGCCGAATTCGGGATTCGACTGCTTGCTCGTCAGCATCGTGTAAAGCGGATGCTGATCGCTGCCGGTGACGGAAATCTTTGAGAACATCGGGAATGAGACGCCGTAGGTGAGCCGGCAGAATTCCTTAATGTCGGCCTCGGTGCCGGGTTCCTGGCCGAGAAAATTGTTTGCCGGGAAGCCGAGCACAACAAAGCCGCGATCCTTATATTTTTCGTAGATACTCTCTAAGCCCTCGTATTGCGGCGTGTAGCCGCATTTGCTCGCGACATTGACTATCATCGCGACCTTGCCGCGATAAGTGTCGAGGCTGACGTCGTTGCCGTCGATATCTTTCATCGTGAACTCATAAACGGACTTTTGCGGCGGCGGCGCGGTCGGCGTCGGATTGAGAATAAGGCCGTAGCGATAGGCCAGGGCGGCGGCGGCGAGACCGACAATAATAATGATGACGACGAGGATCTTTATCATCTATTTGTCCAATTCACGCGGGCTACGCGGTTTTGGCAATTCTGCCGCGTCCTTGCCGGTCTCGCTGAATACTTCCTTAAACGCCCCGACGCTCGCCAGAACGGCGGACGTCTCGGTGGGCATAAAGATAACCTTGCTGTTTTGCGTTCGGGCCATATCGCGCATTGAATCGACATATCTCGCCGTGATCAGATACTGAGCGGTTTGGCCGGGATCGCCGATGGCGGTGGCGATCTGGGCGATGGTTTGTGCCTCGGCGCCGGCGGCGGTGAGGCGAGCCTGAGCGGCGCCCTCGGCTTCGAGGATGGCAGATGCCTTTTCGCCTTCGGCGCGGGTGACGTTGGCCTGCTTTTCGCCTTCGGCGCGGGTTATGGCGGCCTGTTTGTCGCCTTCGGCCTGGAGAATGAGGGCGCGGCGATTGCGTTCGGCGGTCATTTGCTTTTCCATCGTGATCCGAACGTCCTCGGGCGGAGTGATGTTCTTGATATCGACGCGTGTTACCTTGACGCCCCATTTGTCTGTGGCCTCGTCAAGGATCATTCGCAGCTCGTTGTTGATTTGATCGCGGCTTGAAAGCGTGTGGTCGAGGTCGAGCTTGCCGATGACGCTGCGCATCCCGGTAAATGTCAACTGCACGATCGAGCCGACGAGGTCGTTGACCTCGTATGTGGCCTTTGTCGGGTCGGTGATCTGCCAATAGACGACGGAATCGACGCCCATCATCACGTTGTCGCGAGAGATAACGCTCTGCGGCGGCAGATCGATGAACTGTTCGCGAAGATCGACAAACGTCACGCCCGGCCGCTGGTTTGTCCAGTAAACGGCGCGTGGTGCCTCGAAGAACGGCACGATTATATTCAGCCCGCTGTTGGCAACACGGTGAAAGCGCCCGAGCCGCTCGATGAGCAGGACGCTGGATTGCGGGACGATCTTTATCGTTTTCCACGCGACGACGAGCAGCGCGATACCGAGAAATAGTAGAAAAATGGCACCAACACCAAAAATTTCGGGCATAAGACCTCCGTTGATTGATACACGTCAATATATCTCATTCGCGGCGTCTTTGCTATAATCGGCGTCACACGCATGGCTGTCACACTCGATGATATCAAGTCCGCTCGCAGGCGGATTGCGGGCGTTATCAATCAAACGCCGGTGATCGCGGACGCGCGTTTGTCGCGCGAGACCGGCGCGGGCGTCCATCTCAAGGCCGAGAGCCTGCAAAAGAGTGGCTCGTTCAAGATCCGAGGCGCTTACAACAAGATCTCTCAACTCGCTGACGACGAGAAGTCGCGCGGCGTGATCGCTGCCTCGGCCGGGAACCACGCGCAGGGCGTGGCGCTGGCGGCGCGCTATGTCGGCATTGCCGCGACCATTGTTTTGCCTGAGTTTGCACCGCTGACAAAGGTGAATGCGACGCGCGGTTATGGCGCGGAGGTTATCCTAAAGGGCGCGACGTTTGACGAGGCGGTCGCTTACTCTAAGGAACTTCAAAAAGAGAACGGCCTGACCTACGTCCACGCTTACGACGACGAGCGGATCATCGCGGGGCAGGGCACTATCGGCATGGAGATCGTCGAATCTCTGCCCGATGTCACGACTATCATCGTGCCGATCGGCGGCGGCGGCGTGATGTCGGGCATTGCGATCGCGGCAAAGTCGCTAAAGCCCTCGGTGCGCATCATCGGCGTTCAATCGGCGGCCGTTTCGTGGGTCAAGCCTTCGCTCGTCGAGGGCCGCGCGGTGATCCCCGCGACCAAGCCGACGATCGCCGACGGCATTGCGGTAAAGACGCCGGGCGAACTCACCCTTCCGATCATTCGCGAATACGTTGACGAGATCGTCGAGGTCGATGACGAAGAGATCGCCGAAGCGATCTTTCACAGCGTGCAGAATAACCGTCTCGTCGTCGAGGGCGCGGGCGCGGCGGGGCTCGCGGCCGTGCTTTCAGGTAAAATTGCCATCGCGCCCGGCGAGAGTATCTGCGTCGTGCTTGCCGGCGGGAATATCGACGCCAATCTGCTCACGCGCGTTCTCGAACACGTCCTCGTGCGTCACGGGCGTTATGTAATGTTCAGCGTGCTTGTCGTTGATCGTCCGGGCAATCTCGCAGGCCTGCTCGACGCGGTCGCGGCGGCCGGTGCGAATGTGATAGAGGTTTTTCACCGTCGGGCAATGTGGCTCGCGCCGCTCGGTCATGTCGGCATCGAAATGCTTCTCGAAGTCCGCGATAACGACCACGCCCTCGCCATTCACTCACATCTAAAGGCCGCCGGCTATCACATCACCCGCGAAGGCCACGGCGATTGGGAGAATTAAGGAAATATTCGGGCGATCCGCCAAGCCGTGCCTTTGCGCGGCGGAGCCGCTAAAGACGGTCGCCAGACGTGAAACGTCTGGAAATGCGTCACAACCGCCGCCGCACTGAAGGTGCGGGCGAATGTGAGCGGCGATGGGCCGTTTCGCCCTTTCAGGGCGAGACGCGAAGGTTTGCGATCTTCCCAGACGTTTCACGTCTGGCTACCTTCTTCAGCCGCTTCGCGGCAAAAGTCCGCGCCTGCGCGCGGCCTCTTCGATTGCCGTTGCCTTTAGGCAACGGTCCTATGGCTCGACAGTGGGCTTCCAGCCCAACAAAAGCGTGGGCTAAAGCCCGATCCGCTCGTCAGCCTGCAACCGTTGCCAAAAGGCAACGGCAATTTACGGATTTACGGTAACGGTGGCGGTTTGCGAGACGTTGCCGTAGTTCTCGTTATTTTTTCGCAATTGAACGCGGACCTCGACCTGTTCGGGGTCGCCGTCGGCGAGGGGCGAGACGGTGATATCGGCGGTCTTGCCGGTAAAGCTGCCGACATTTTGCCAACTGCCGCCCTTTTGCTTTGTCTGCACCGTCCACATATCGGAATCGGCGCGGTTTGATACCGTTATTCCAAACAAATAATCGGCCTGCGCGGCAGAAACGGCGATGGTCGGCGTGACGTCGCCGGGATTGAATCCCTGACCCGATGTGGCGACGATCATCAGGTCTTCGCCGATGGCCTGAGTGTAACCGGCGGCCGCGACCCAGCGGTCGCGCTCGGCGCGAAATGCGTCGAGCAGGCCGATGATCTCGCCGCCGGGCGAATTATACACGGGCGCGGCGGGCGGCGCGCCGAGCGGGTCGCCCTCAGGTTCGCCCGACATTCCCAGATCGCGCCACTGCGTCGCGGCCTGCGAATACGCCTGTGTCTGCGTGATAAACGAATACTGCGCCGCAAACTGATCGCACATCCCAACCGCCGCCAAAACCTCGGCCGGCGTCAGCCCGAGCGCCGCCGCGTAGTTCCCGATCTTCGCACCGACATTCGCAAACATCGCCGCCTTTCCCGCCCACGTCGTAGGCATCCAACTGATACCGGCCATAGTAGTTTTCTCCTTGTAAAAAAGTAGTATTTCGTAGTTTCGGAGGGATTTTACGCCCATTTCGGGCCGACTGCAAGGGAAATGTTTGCCAAAAAGTCATTTATCACCAGTGAAAAGCCATTTATCACCAGTGGAATTTCATTTATCACCAGTGAAAAGGCATTTATCACCAGTGGAATTTCATTTATCACCAGTGAAAAGTCATTTATCACCAGTGGAATTTCATTTATCACCAGTGGAATTTTATTTATCACCAGTGGAATTTCATTTATCACCAGTGAAAAGTCATTTATCACCAGTGGAATTTCATTTATCACCAGTGAAAAGTCATTTATCACCAGTGAAAAGTCATTTATCACCAGTGAAAAGTCATTTATCACCAGTGAAAACTTACACTTGCGGACGCAAAACTCATTTTTCGACGGCGAAAACTCACATTGCCGTTGCCTTTAGGCAACGGTCCTATCACTCAACAATGGGCTTCAGCCCAACAAAAGCGTGGGCTAAAGCCCGATCCGCTCTTGAGCCGGCAGCCGTTGCCTAAAGGCAACGGCAATCGGTCTCTTCAATTGCCGTTGCCTTTAGGCAACGGTCCTATCACTCAACAATGGGCTTCAGCCCAACAAAAGCGTGGGCTAAAGCCCGATCCGCTCTTGAGCCGGCAGCCGTTGCCTAAAGGCAACGGCAATTTGGGACCACTTATCGACGCGATCATTGCTCCCTTTCAGGGAGCGAAACGCCCGCGGCCGCGATTCGTCGGGATTCTCCCGACGCTATTACATTTGTCCCTTTCAGGGACATGAATTGCCACCAGATTTATATGAATTGCCACTAGCTTTAGCTAGTGGTCGCGGTCAAATGGAGATTTGGGGCTTTCGCCCAACCTCTTTTGCCCGCCCCGCATTCGGCTAAAGCCGCGAAAGCTAACAGGATCGCTCTCCACGCTCTAAAGTGCGTGGCAATTCATAGGCAGGGGTCAGGCAAGCCTGGCCGAAATGAGAGGCGACAAGCCGCAATAAACGATCTATCGCCGCACGAGGTTGTCATCGTATAGGTCGCGGTAGATTCGGTAGTTGGCCAGCACCTTTTGGACGTAATCCTTTGTCTGTGCGAAGCCGACTTCGGAGGCGAAGATGGCGGGCTCTTTGGGATTTGAGCGATTTAGCCAGCGCGCGGCGTTATCTTCGCCGCCGTTGTAGCTCGCGGCGATGGCCTCGTTAAGGCCGCCAAACTGATCGCGGAGCGCGGCGATGTATTCCACGCCGAGCGCGATGCTGACGGCGGGCAGATAAAGGTCGTCGGGCTGCAGCGCGGGGAAACCGGCCTTATTCTTGTACTTTATGGCGGTGTCAAAGACGAACTGCATCAGCCCGCGAGCCGCAGACGGACTTTTTGCACCCGGGCGAAAGGCACTTTCCTGCTTCATTATCGCCAAAACAAATCGCGGATCGACGTGCTTTTTCTTTGCGTAACGCAAAACGTCGTCGCGATAGGCAGCGGGAAACGCCGCGAGCACGCTCGGCGATATCTGGACGATGCGCCGGACGCGCTTGTCAGGCACGGCGAGCTTATCGGCAGCAAGCCCGGCGTAATACGAGGCCGAATTCTCAGGGATCGACGCGTAAACAGCCATCGCGTCGGCGCGGCGCCCGCTTTTTTCGAGCGCAAAGGCTTTTAGGTATTTGACCTCGTCCATTGTGGACATCGAGCCGCCAAACGCGGCGTGCGCGAGCATCACATCGGCGGCCGCAACGGCCTCGGGCCAACGCTGGCGATAGATCTCCATTCGCACGCGGGCGTGAAGGGCGTTTGTCTCGATTGGCGTGCCTGCAAAACGCTGCTGCGCCCTATCGACCCAAGTGTTTGCGCCATCATAATTGCCCGCCTCGCGAAGAGCGTCGATGGTATTGAGATACGCCGAATCGAGGCGCTCGCCCGTCGGATACATTACGGTGTATTGCTCGTATATCTTTGCGGCGTCGGCGTGTTTATTGAGCCGAACATGACACGCGCCCTTGAACGCGAGAGCTTCGCGGCCGTCCTTTGTCGCCGGAAACTCGCGCGAAACACGATCGAGCCAGACAATGGCGTTGGCATATTGCCGCTCCCACATAAAAGAGCGGCCGACGACAAACATCGCGCGGGCAAACAAAGGGTCGTCGGCGTATTTGTCGAGCACGATCTGAAAATGCTCACGCGCCTCGGGGAAGTGGCGATTCTCAAAATAGACCTCGCCTCGCTCGGCGTGCTCCGCGGCGGTCAGCGAGAGGAGTTTGCCGGCGGCGTCGCGGCTCGTTTTGTCCTTTGCGACCACCGCGCGAAGCTCAGCGTCAGACTGCGCGGCGGCAAAGGAGGCGGCGAAGATCATCACGAGCAATGCGATAGAAAGCTTTTTCATAACGGTTACTTCAGGCGAGGCGTTCTTAAACAGGATACCGAGTTTTAGACGGCCGGGCAATGCTTTCGGTTGCCGCGTGTCGTGCTAGACTAATCCGCAATGAAGATCGCTCTTAACGGCGCCACCACAATGCACGCCGACCTCTCGACCGACATTCTGGCCGCCTCCGCCGCCGGTTACGATCTGATCGAAATATGGTCGGCAAAGCTGTATCGCTATCTCGAAACACACGCGATCGATGCGCTTGCCGCCGAATTGATCGCCGCGAACGTCGATCCCTATTCGATAAACTCCATCGAGCACGTCACCTTTCGCGGTATCGATGATTATGACAAGGTGCTCGCCGAATGCGAGACGCTCGCCGCGCTCGCGGGCCGCATCGGCTGCCCGTATATCGTCGTCGTGCCGGGCAAACTGCCCGCCGGCGTCCGGCGCGAGACCATTATCACCGAGTCGGTCCGCGTTTTGAATGAAATGGGCGACATCGCCGTCGAGCACGGCGTGTCGCTCGCCTTTGAGTTTCTCGGCCAGACCGATTGCTCCGTGCAGACGCTCGATCTTGCCGGCGAGATCATCGAAAAAGTTGACCGTTACAATGTCGGGCTCGTGCTGGATTCGTTCCACTTCTACGCGGGCGGCTCGACGTTTGACGCAATAGACGCGCTCGATGCTCGGAAATTATTTATTTTTCACATAAACGACGCCGAAGACCTGCCGCGCGAGCAATTGACCGACGCCCAAAGGCTCTATCCCGGCGAGGGCATCCTGCCGCTCGCCGAGATAAAGTCGCACCTCGACAAGATCGGTTACGACCGCATGGTGAGCATCGAGATCTTTCGGCCTGAGTATTGGGAGCAGGACCCATTCGAGGTCGCCCGCCGCGCAAAAGCGGCCACGGAGCGAGTTTTAGGTTTAG
>JAGOWF010000287.1 GCA_018060305.1 Pyrinomonadaceae bacterium | reverse complement strand
GCGTAACACCACTGACGAAGCAACTCGCCGAGCATTTTAAGGTCGCAGACGGCGCCATGATCAACAGGATAGTCGAGAATTCGCCGGCGGCGAAAGCCGGCCTCAAGGCGGGCGACATCATCGTCGAGCTGGACGGCAAGGTGGTCAAGAACGACTTTGATCTTATTCGCGGGATCAACGACAAGAAGGAAGGCGACGTTCAGGTCACGTTTGTCCGCGACGGCAGCCGCCAGACGATCAGCGTCACGCCGGAGAAGTCGAAGGACGCCGGATTTCTGTTTCGCACCGACGACGAGAGCGGGATCATGCCGGCACCGCCGCCAGTTCCGATGATCGCTCCGCGTGCTCCGCTGGCACCCATGTCTCTTTTCGGCTTTGGTCGGGTAATCTAATAACAACAACGGATTACGCAGATCACACGGAAATGTCTTATCCGTTCGATCCGTGTAATCCGTTGTTTCCTATCTTAAAACAGCCGGAATTTAGCATGGCTGCCGCGTCGCCAGATAAAGCCGTCGAGCACGTAATGCGTTAGCTGCGGAACGGCGAGCAGGGGGACAATGAACATTTTTATAGTCCGCGTCCAGTCCCAATCGCCGCCAAACAGCCATTGTCGCTCGTGCCAGACGCCACGGTGCCAGAACAGTTCTTCTACATACGCAAGGGCCCACAGGCTGGCGAGAAAGACGATCCAATTTGACGAGAATGCCCGATAGATGCCACCCGACGTCTCGCGGCGGAATTTGGCGTACATATAGATCAACGCAAAATACGGTACGCCGTGGATGATGACGTTTGTCACCGTAAACGCATAGTCCGAGTTGAATGCCACGATGCCGACATACCAGCAAACGGCCGTGGTCGCGACGACGATGTCCTTGCCGATGTTGAGGAAGCCTTCAGTAAAGTAGAGATACACGGACTTGATCGCATACGCCGTGAGGGCTGCAATGTAGATCGGGAACAGGACGGTCTCGACGACCGACGGCAGCAGGACGAAATCATTCTGGACGAACCACTCAAAGTTCCTTGGCACGCTCGTCATCCAGAACGCCAGCGGATAGACGCTCGCGAGATAAACCGCCGCCGCGTCGATCCACCAGGTCAGTCGCGACGTTTCGCCCAGCCGTCGCCGATACAGGTTTACCCAGCCGTATTGCTGCCTGACAAAATGAAAGACCGCGAGAATCGCCAACGCCCGCCAGAAAACGAGATCGCCCTCGCTGTACAACGCCACCCCGACCGCATAACCCGCCACCGGAACAAGCACATACAACCAAAACCTGCGTTTGAATTCATCCGTATCAAAATAGACACGAAAGCTCGTTGACCAAACATGTGCGACATCGATCATCAGCACCGCCGTCACCCACGTCCATTCAGGCGAATCGCCAATGAGCAAACCGGCCTGTGAACCAATTGCAAGCAGAAGAAGGGACACGACGGCACTGCCGAGAAAGACCGTTAGGTCGATCTCGCGGGAGAAAAGCCATCGATTCCGAGTCAGGGGCTCGGTAAAGTTATCGGACGCTGCTGCCATCGTTGCTGCGATTCGCGGTTTTTAGCTATTCCAGATCTAATCAGTCGGAGGCAAGGGCTGTCATAGGGTTCAAAAGCGGCTTCGAAGGCACGGTCCTGGCCGCTGTCAGTCGCCATGAACCCTAGTAGCTCGCAGTATTCGTCCTTCCGCTCCGACGGAAGACCCTCAGATATCAGAATGAAGTCTTCCTGGTTCTTCGTGCCCCACGAAAGGAAGTTAATCGTTCTGCTCATAGCTTCACCTCCGCTGCGATACTCAAGAAGGTGGCGTCTGACGACCTCTGCATCACCTGTAAACTCGTAGCTCTTCAAGACAACCGATGTGGATCCGTCGAAGATATAGAGGATGAGAAAATACCCAGAGAGGAGGAAAACAGCAAGAGCCACACAAACGATGATGTAGATCGGAAGTCTCTTCATTTGACCGAAACCAGCGGTCGGCTCGCAAGAATCTCGTTGGCCGCACGCAATCCATGATAGAACGCTTCCTCAAACAACGCGATGCCGCTGAGGTCTGTGTGGGCAAAGTGGATGTTGCGGTATGGTTTTGCCGCTCTTTCGCGAATGCCGCTCCAGATAAAGTTGGGCCGGGGCGAGACCATAGCGTGGCCCCATCGCATTATGTCGATGCGTGTCGGCAGGTCATAGATGTCGGGATGCGCACGGGCGAGATCGGTCAGGCAGACGTCGGCAAGCTGACGCCAATCATAGTTAAAGAGCGTGGTGCGGCCGTTCGGTTCGTGGCACATCGGATAGTAATAGGTAAAGATCGTCGGGCCGTAATCGATACCTTTCTGATGCGTCGCATTAACGTAGCCGAGGCTGGGACTCTCAACAAGGACATTGTCCCACGAGAGCGGGAAATCCTTTGCAAACCGCGCCTTGGGGCGATCTTTTAGGAAAAGATTCGCCACAAACCACGCATTATGCTGAAATTCCTCAGCCGGAAATGGCGGATCGTCGCGAAAGCCTCGGATGAGATACGGTGCCGTGAAGACCGGCGATGCGAATATCACCTTTTCGCAATGAATGCCGCGCAACACGCCGTTGTTCAGGCCTATGACATCGACGCCCTTGTCCGTCGGCACGACCGATACGGCTATGGTCGAGCGGCGAAGGTGTTCACCGGCCTGTTCGACAAAGTGCGAGACAAAACGCCCGTTTCCCTCAGGAAATGTAATAAGCGGCTGCGATTCATGACCGCCTTTTCTCACCCGCGAGCAGAAATAGAACAGCCCCGCCCACGCTGACGTCTGCTCCAGCTTTAGCCCGTAATCGTCGCGGCACGCGTAATCGCAATACCACAAGAGCCGCTCAGAATTAAGGCCATTCTGCCGCAGCCAGTCGGCGAATGAGATCCTATCAAGCGACGTCACGTCGGCGTCATCAGAACAACTGGCCGACGGCACGGCAAACGCCCTGCGGCCTCGTGCATCACGCCAAATCACCCACCCGTCGATATGCCGCTGAAACTCTGCGAACAGCCGCTTGTCCTCGGCACTCTCACCCACGTGCAGATACAGCCCTTCGTACCAGCGGCCTTTGTAAAACGCGCGTTCCTCTGGTTCGCGGCAGAGATACTGCTCCTTGGCGATCACCCGGCCGTCGCTTGCTCGCCCATCGATAAGCGACATCTCGTCGAGCAGCGAGATCAGGTCGATATTCTCCTCAAACGGGACCGGCAGATAATGTGCCGCCCACGGATAGCCGACCGGCTCACCCTTGCCGCTCCGCGATGTGCCGCCCGCTTCTTTTTCAAGTTCGAGCACGACAAAGTCGTTGAAATTCTCTTTCTTCAACTTCCACGCAGCCGTCAGCCCCGCGATACCTCCACCGACAATAACGACCTTCTTCCTTTCC
>JAGOWF010000286.1 GCA_018060305.1 Pyrinomonadaceae bacterium | reverse complement strand
GGCTCGACGCCGGCAGCACCGAGCATCATCGGGACGTTGGGTCCATAAACGTCAGCATCCATCAGGCCGACCGTTGCACCGTTGGCAGCGAGAGCGACTGCGAGATTGACGGCGACTGTTGATTTCCCGACGCCGCCTTTACCGCTTGAGACGGCGATGATGTTCTTAACGCCGGGGATCGCTACGTTGTTAGCAATACCACGGCCCTGCGGCACCTCGGCGTCCATCGTTACGTTGACGCTCGTGACACCTTCCAGGCCCGAGACGATCTCGCGGGCCTGTGATTCCATTTCATCCTTTACCGGGCACGCCGGTGTCGTCAGGACGATACGGAACGACACGTCACCACCATCGATCTTCAGGTCGTGGATAAAGCCGAGCTTTACGATATCCTTGCGCAGATCGGGATCGATGATCTGGGATAGGGAATTGAGGACTGTTTCTTCTGATAATTGCATCATTACGTTAAAGTAAGGATTGTAGCAAATATGGACGCTGACGGCGAAAAGGCATATCAGGTCATCCGCACAGGCGGGTCCGGAGTATATGAACAACAGCGCGGGCTGGTCGCCGTTTGGGGCGGTGAAGCGGTGCAGTTCCTCGACGGCCTGATAACAAACGATGTAAAAACGCTGCAGGAGGGCCAGCAGATGTTAGCGGCGTTTCCGAATGCCCAAGGGCGGCTGCTTGCGGTCGTCCGCGTCCAAAAGCAAGGCGATCGTTTCCTGTTTGAGACCGAGGAAGCAACTCGACAGCCCGTCTTTCAGAATCTGTTTAGGTTCACGTTTGCGGGTGACTTCTTTGTCGAGGATCTGTCGAATGATTACCGATGCATTGAAATTTTCGGTGCTGAGCCGGCTGCATTCGCCGATGGTATTACTTTCACAGGTGCTTCGTCAGTGACGTACTTTCGACCACTCGATGACAACAAACGGCTTGCGCCGAAGGCAGCCAATATCTCGGATGAGCTCTATGAGACACTCCGGATCGAGAACGGCATTCCGAAATACGGCGTGGATATGGACGAGACGACCATCGTGCCGGAACTCGGCCTCGAAGGTCTTATCTCATACAACAAAGGCTGCTACATCGGGCAGGAGATAATCGCTCGGATCCACTTTCGCGGGCACGTAGCAAAACGCCTGACTGGCTTACGGCTCTCGTCCGAGGTCGAGAGGGGCACTGAGTTGTCAACGCCGGACGGGAAGAACGCCGGACGCATGACCTCGGTCACGTTTTCGCCCGAGTTAGACGGCGTGATCGCTCTTGGCTATGTAAGATACGACCATCTGGCCGCCGGGACAGAACTTCGTGCGGGCGACCTGAGCGCCGTTGTGTCCGATCTGCCTTTCGTTTGATAATATGGCCGAAACTGAGATCGACCTGGAAAACACAAAGCTCGCATACACGATCATTCAATCGCTCTTGGACGGCCACGAAGCGCTCAGCGACCTGCTCGTCGTTATGTCGCACGCTCTCGACGAGGACACGCTCAAGGCGTTGACGATGACGGGCGAATGGCAGAAATATCTTGAATCAAAGCGAAATCTGGAGAGCACTCACGCGCAGATTGAGAAGTTGATCGACGCGTTGAAGAGACTCGAAAACTGATGATCGCTGACAAATAATTTGTCACCGATCACTATGCGCTGAAGAAATTTGTTTCTTCGTTGGATAGTGACAAGTTTGAAGTGGGTAGTTTACATAAATGTTAGATCTGATCATTATCGGGGCCGGGCCGGCAGGAATATCGGCGGCGCATGAAGCCAAGAAGGCAGGGCTCGATTACGTCGTCATCGAAAAGGGCCTGATCGCGAATACGATTTACAACTACCCAGTCGGGCTCACAGTTTTTTCAACGACGAACGAACTTGAATTCGAGCCGGACGGACTGAGACCGGCTCGAGAGAAGCCGACGCGCGAGGAGCTGCTGTCGTATTATGTTCGGTTTGTTCTCGACAACGAGCTGAATGTTCAAACTGAAGAAACCGTTATCGAAGTTAATTTCACAAGCCCGCGCGTAAGCAAGGGCGGAAGCGAGACGTTGAATGTTCCGCCCTTGCTTACGCGCGGGCTTGTGCACGACGGGCGAATGTTCGAAGTTGTAACCGACAAAGCAACATATCACGCGAACAACATTCTCTTTGCGATTGGCGCGATGGATTTCCCGAGAAAGCTGAATATTACGGGTGAAGATCTGCCGCATGTCTTCGATCATTTTCGCGAGACTTATCCGTGGGTGAGAAAGAAAGCTCTGATCGTCGGCGGTGGCAATTCGGCGGGTGAGGCTGCGTTGTTTCTTGCACAGGAAGGCTGCGATACGACTCTGGCGATCTTTCGAGATGATTGGGAGAACACCGACCCCAAGCAGGGCTGTATCAAGTATTGGGTTAAGGAGCCGCTGGAAAATGAGCTAAAGGAACATTGCCTGCGGCTGTTCTTTCTCGGCAAGGTCGTCGAAATACGCGACGGCGCGGTCGAGCTTGAGAGCGAAAAGGGCGATCATGTTGTGATCGAAAATGACGTAGTCTTCGTGCTGATCGGCTCGGATGCCGATCTGACAATGCTAAAGAGCATCGGTGTCGAGACCGCGCTCGGAAAATATGGTGAAGTGCCCGTTCACGATCCTGCGTCGTTTGCGACTAATGTTCCGGGCGTCTATGTCGCGGGTCATTTCACGAACCAGCGACACATCAAAGGAGCGATCGATGCGGCGAAGCTTGTTGTGGACGACCTAAGGAAGAAATTAACCACAAAGGCACAACGGCGAGATTACCGTGACGCTCATCAGACCTGCTTGAGAGAGAACTGATAGAGCAGGGCAGACGAGCCAACCGGAAGGGTTTGTAAGACGAAAATGCTCGTCCCATACCTCCATTTTGCGCCGTATCTTATTGCGATTTCTCATCGCTGTCAAGTGGGTCTGCGGCGGCTCGAAACGGCAAGTCGTGCGCCAATGTCAACTGTTACAGGGGGCGTGCTTGCGGCAGAACGTATAGAACGATCGCCAGGTAGTGCATGATGCTGCCAGCGAGCACGAAAACATGGAAAATGGCGTGATGATGAGGAATGCGTTTCCAGCCAAAGAAGATAGTTCCGATCGTGTAGCTGATCCCGCCGGTGATGACGAGGCCGATCGGGACCGCACCGAGGGCGAGATAGAGCGGCCCGACTGCGATGACGCCGATCCAGCCCATCACGAGATACATGGCGACGCCAACGGCTTTGAACCGGCCGCGAAAAATGATCGTCATTGAGATCCCAAAGAGTGCAATCGCCCAGACGACAGCAAGCATTCCCATCCCAAA
Organism: Pyrinomonadaceae bacterium; assembly: GCA_018060305.1. Classification (GTDB taxonomy): domain Bacteria; phylum Acidobacteriota; class Blastocatellia; order Pyrinomonadales; family Pyrinomonadaceae; genus OLB17. The sequence continues at coordinate 107 of JAGOWF010000286.1, read as the reverse complement.
GCTTCCCCGCAAAACGACGAGCAAAAACGGTGTGTAGCTGCCGGCGATCAGCAAGTAGATACCGCAATGATCGACAAGTTGCAGCACGCTCTTTGATGTCGGCGTGA
>JAGOWF010000072.1:3980-11260 GCA_018060305.1 Pyrinomonadaceae bacterium | reverse complement strand
ACGAAGTTTGCCGAGGTGCTCGACGTATCGGGCTTTGCCGGCGACGCGTTTGACGTCGCAATGGCGGGCGACGACCCGATCACGGCCGACAACGCCTCACACATAGCATTCTCTCGATTCATTGGCAGCAGCGAGTATGCTCTCGACGGAATTGCGGCTGATGACATTCGCTACGCGATGCTGGCTCTCGCAAGCGGCTTCACGCTCGAGGAACTTCGCTGGCGCGTCGGCCCCGCTCTGTTCGCGATACTTCAGGCGAATGTCGAAAAGGTCAACGCGGTAAAGGCCCAGTCGGCACTGAAGGAATATTTCGACATCGACGAAGCTGAGTGGACTGAGGAAGAGTTCTCAGCCGCCGTTCACGGTGCCAGTCTCATCCATTTCCCAAAGGCACTCAATCCGCGCAAAGTATCGTCGAAACGCTATACGCCGATCAGTTCGCATAGCATTCGGTAGTCAAGCGAGATCCTAACAGGATGAACAGGATAAGCAGGATTTAGAGAGTTCATCCTGTTTATCCTGTCCATCCTGTTTTAATATACGTGCAATGCCGCTCGGATATTTCAGCCTCATTCTCCACGCGCATCTGCCGTTTGTCCGGCATCCCGAATATCCCGAATTCCTCGAGGAAGATTGGCTTTTCGAGGCCATTACTGAGGTCTATCTTCCGCTGATCTTCATTTTTCAATCGCTCCACGAGGCAGGTACAAAGCCGCGACTGGCGATGAACGTCTCGCCGCCGCTGTGCGAGATGCTTGCAGATCCGCTCTTGCAGGAACGTTACACACGACATCTCGAGAATCTCATTGAGCTTGCCCACAAAGAGGAGCACCGCACGCGAAAAGAGGCGGCGAACTTTCATGGCGTCGCAAAGATGTACGTCGAGAACCTGACCGTATCGCTAAATCTGTGGAACGACCGTTACAAGCGAAATCTAATCACCGCCTTTCGCGAGTTGCAGGACGAAGGCGTCATCGAGATCATCACCTGCTGCGCAACGCACGGGTTTCTGCCGCTGATCTCGACGCCCGAATCGCGGCGTGCGCAGGTGCAGATCGCGGTCGCGAATTATGAGAAATACTTCGGTCGCCGCCCGCGCGGCATATGGCTCGCCGAGTGTGCCTACGAACCGGGCGTCGAGGACCTGTTGAAAGAAGCAGGGATCGAATACTTCATCTCCGATACGCACGCCATACTTTACGGGGATCCACGACCGCGATACGGCGTTCACGCTCCGGTCGTCACGCCGAATGGCACGGCTGTGTTTGCCCGCGACGTCGAGACGAGCCAGCAGGTTTGGTCGGCCGAGATCGGTTATCCGGGCAACGCAATCTATCGCGAGTTCTACCGCGACATCGGCTGGGACGCCGATTACGATTACGTCAAACCGCACCTGCACTCATCCGGCGAACGCCGCCACCTCGGCCTGAAATACCACCGCATAACCGGCCGCGACGTGCCGCAAAACCGCAAGGAGCCGTACATTCCCGCCATGGCCCGCGACAAGGCGGCGGAGAACGCGTCGCATTTCATCGGCGAGCGGATCAAGCAGGCACACCAACTACGCGAGACCTTCGAGGGCCATCCACCGCTCGTCATAAGCCCTTATGACGCAGAGCTTTACGGCCACTGGTGGTACGAGGGGCCGCAGTTCATCGACTTTTTCTTTAAGAAGATACACTTTGACCAGGACGAGATCCAGTGCATCACGCCCGGCGATTTCCTCGACACCGGCCTGCCCATTCAGGTGCAGCAGCCAACGGCGTCAAGCTGGGGCGAGAACGGTTATTATAAGGTTTGGATCAACGAACAGAACTCGTGGTTGTACCCGTATCAACACGACGCGGAGCTGAGGATGACCGAATACGCCAACAAGTTCGCCGTCCAAAGTCCAAAGTCCAATGTCCAAAGCCAAGAAGGTGCCAAAGGACCTTGGATCTTAGACTTTGGCCTTTGGACGAGGATATTAGACCAAATGGCCCGCGAGTTATTGCTTGCCCAATCCTCCGACTGGGCCTTCCAGATCTATCAGGGCACGACGGTACAATACTCATCGCGACGGTTCCAATCGCATATTCAGCGGTTTGATATGCTGGCGAAGATGCTCGAGTCAGGTGAGGTCAATGAAGCATTGCTCGCAGAGATCGAATCGCGGGACAATATTTTTAGCGAGATCGACGCATCGGTTTACGCGAGCTCGTCATGAGCCTTCATTGACCTTCAGAACGGCCAGAAACGCTTCCTGAGGTATCTCGACGCGGCCGACTTTTTTCATCCGCTTTTTGCCCTCTTTTTGTTTTTCGAGCAGCTTGCGTTTGCGCGAGATGTCACCGCCGTAGCATTTGGCGATGACGTTCTTGCCCATCGCCTTGACGGTCTCGCGGGCGATGACCTTGTTGCCGATGGCGGCCTGGATGGCGACTTCGAACATCTGTCGCGGGATGAGTTCCTTCATTTTTGCAGTGAGCAAACGGCCTTTCGAGGTTGCGGTGTTGTTGTGGAGGATAAGTGACAACGCATCGACCGGCTCGCCTGAGACAAGAATGTCGAGCTTGACCAATTTCGACTCTTTGTAGCCCGACAGATGGTAATCGAGCGAAGCGTAGCCACGCGAAACGCTCTTTAGCCGATCGTAAAAATCCAGCACGATCTCATTTAGCGGCAGCTCGTAAACGAGCATCACGCGGTCTTTGGTAACGTATTCAAACCGTTTCTGCACGCCGCGTTTCTCATCGAGCAGCGGCAAAATGCCACCGAGGAACTCGTCGTTTGTCAGGATCGTCGCCTCAATGTAAGGCTCTTCGATCTTCTGCGTGCGTCCGGGATCCGGCATCTGCGACGGGCTGTCGATCTCGTGGACAACACCGTCCGTCGTGGTCACACGATAACGTACGCCAGGCGCGGTCGTGATCAATTCGAGGTTGAATTCGCGCTCCAGCCGCTCCTGGATGATCTCCATATGGAGCAGGCCGAGAAAGCCGCAGCGGAATCCAAATCCCAACGCCGTTGACGATTCCGGTTCGTAAAAGAACGACGCGTCGTTCAGCCGCAGCTTGTCCATCGCGTCGCGAAGGTCCTCGTACTGTGCCGAGTCGATCGGATACAAACCTGCAAACACCATCGGCTTGACTTCCTGAAAACCCGGCAGCGGCTCGCTTACCGGCCTCGCGGCGTCGGTGATAGTATCGCCGATCTGCACGTCGGCGACGGTCTTGATCGACGCCGTGAGAAAACCCACCTCGCCCGGCCCGAGCTCGCCGATCGGCGTCGGCCGCGGACGGTTAACTCCAATGGTCTCAACCAAATACTCGCGGCCCGTGTTAAAGAACCGCAGCTTCATTCCCTTCTTTATCACGCCGTCGATCACGCGAAACAGCACGATCACGCCGCGATACGAATCGTACCAACTGTCGAATATCAATGCCTTGAGCGGTGCGTTTTCGTCCCCCTCAGGCGGCGGAATGTCCTTGATCAGTTCCTCTAGGATGTCCTGTACGCCCTCACCGGTTTTCGCGGAGGCAAGCACGGTATTCGTCGTATCGAGGCCAATAATCGTCTCGATCTGCTCCTTGATGCGCTCGGGTTCGGCGGACGGTAGGTCGATCTTGTTCAGGACGGGGACGAGTTCGAGATCGTTCTCGATTGCGAGATACGTATTCGCCAGCGTCTGAGCCTCGACACCCTGTGAGGCATCAACGACGAGCAACGCCCCTTCGCACGCCGACAGCGAACGCGAAACCTCATAGCTAAAATCCACATGGCCCGGCGTGTCGATCAGATTCAGGACGTAATCCTTACCGTCCCTTGCCTTGTAATCTAGCCTGACGGCGTGGGCCTTGATCGTAATGCCGCGCTCGCGCTCGAGATCCATGTCATCGAGCAACTGATCCTCCATATCACGGTCAGCCACCGCGCCGGTCAACTGCAGGATGCGGTCGGCCAGCGTCGATTTGCCGTGATCGATGTGGGCGATGATCGAAAAATTCCTGATACGGTCGCGGTCCATAGGCCAAAAACAAACTGTGATTGTAACAAATCGCCGCCGATTAAATAATCCGTTGCCCGCTAGCGGCGCTGTTTGGTATAGTTTACTCATAGCGAACGAGGTATTGACGCTGCGCGCAGGAAGAAATTGCGTGGGAGGAAACTATGGGACGAAATTATGACAGGGAAGAATCTAGTGCGACGACCAAATTGACGTATTTGATCATCGGCGGCGGCATCGGGGCCATTCTCGCACTGCTTTTTGCACCGAAATCGGGCGAAGAGCTTCGCGGTGACATCGCCGACGCGACGCGAAAGGGCATCGAAAAGAGTAAGGAAGCGGCCGCGCAGATCGGTGAAAAGGCCGGCGAATATTACGAGGTCTCAAAGGAGAAGGCCGGCGAACTCTACGCGGCAGCCGGTGACAAGGCCGAAGAGATCGCCGACAAGGCAAAGGCCGCGGCTGCCCGCACGGCCAACCCGTTCACCGCCGCCATCGAGGCCGGTAAGGATGCCTATACGGCCGAGAAGCGTAAAAATGAGTCGAAGGGCATCACCGACGGTCGCCCCACCTATACGGTTGAGGACGCAAAAGACGAAAAATCATGAGGAAAATAGTTATTAGCTTGTATCTAACAGCTAATAGCTACTTTTATTTCAGAACATGAATACCGCCGACCCGCAATTCTGGCAAATGGTCTCATCGATCGTGATCGCTGTGTGCTTTGTTTTCATGGCGATCGCATTGCTGTGGATCGCTCTAACGGTACGCAAGGTCGTCGCGACCGTCAAAAATGTCGAGGAGCGCGTCGAGCCGCTGCTTTACAAGATCGATCTGATCAGTGCGCAAGGTCGCGAAATGTCAGTGCACTTTACAGAAGTCTCTGCCAACCTTTCGACCGCGACGAAACATCTCGCGGAATCGACCCAACTTATTAAGGAAGAGGTCGCGGAACTAAAGCTTCTGGTCAGCGAGACCGCTTTCACGGCCAAGGACAAGGTCGAGATGGTAAGCCGCTCGATCGACCGCACGCACGATCAGGTACTCGATACCACACAGTTTGTTCAGCAAAAGATAGTCGTCCCGGCACGCGAGATCGCCGCCATCATGGCCGGCGTCAAAAAAGGCCTCGAGGTCCTCTTCGCTCCCGCCCCCAAACAGATCGACCGCGTTTATGAAGAGGATGAGATGTTTATCGGCTAGCCGCGGTAAAAAGAAGGAGCAACAAAATAGCCGATTGTCGCGAGACAACCGGCTACTTTTTTGAATGACAGAGCGAAACCCCGTCCCTCGCTTATGGAAGATATTTTGCTGGTATCGGGACATCCGTCGCAAGTCCGAATGGGGACTGGACGAGACCAGCGGTCGAACGGTTTAGATGCCACGTTCCGTCGCGAAATACTGCGATGTCATCCGCCCCGTCGCCGTCATAGTCACCGGGAACAGGAATATCGCCTGTTGAGCCAAACGGTGTTGACGTGACCGCTCCGTTAGTGCTCCGGAGCACATACCAGATACCGGTGCCGGGACGGAACACGGCAACATCGTCCTTGTTATCGTTGTCGTAATCCGCGGGAACGGGCAAATCGCCCGTCAGACCGAACGGTATCGCGTCGAAGTTCTGAGCCGGAACACCCGTTGGCTTGGCGATATACCACATGCCTTCGCTGGGTCTGAACACGGCGTAGTTCGCTTTTGCGTCACCCTCAAAGTCCATAGTCATCGGCAGGTCGCCCGTCGTGCCAAATTGGTCAGCCTGAAACCCGCCAGTGCTCTTTAGCACGTACCAGAAACTGTTCGACGGACGGTAAACGGCGTAGTCCGTCTTGCTGTCGCCGTCGTAATCGCCGGTCTGGGGAATATCACCGGGCAAACCCCAGGAAGCCGAGGTGAACGTACTCGTCGCACTTTGAAGGACATAGAAATCCACTTCGAGTGGGTCTGTTGCCGGTCGGAATACGGCGAGATCGGTCTTGCCGTCGTTATCAAAGTCGCCCGGAACCGGGACATCGCCGGTCACTCCAAAGTGCTGCGCGAAAAATCCTGCGGTCGAGCGGTTCAAATACCAATTTCCCTCCGACGGGCGGAATACGGAAAGGTCAGTCCGGCCGTCGCCGTCAAAGTCGGCTCTGGATCTGACCGGGGCGGCCGATGCTGTCGTCGTAAAATTGACGTCGGACATGTCGAAAAAGATATTTCCGACCGCCTCGACCTTGATCCTTGCGGTGGTCGAGGCAACATTCGGGATTGTCACGGTTTCAGTGCCGTCGTTTGCTGTGCTGGCCAGCAGGACGCTTGGAAATGTGGCTCCGCCGTCAGACGAGAACGATATCTTCACGTTTGTCGCATTTACCGGGGCCCCCGCCGAGCCGGCGACATCCCACGTAATAGTCTGAGCCGAATTCCCGGCATAGGTGACGTTTGTGTTGGGTGATGTGACCGAAAACGGCCCGGTCGCGGCGACGGTGACTTGCATCGTTGCATCCGCGACGCCTCCTCCTGCTGCAAAATTATCACGCACCGTCAGGCGAAAGTTCATTGTCCGGGCGATCGATGGGAGCGATTCGCCGGTGATGCAGTTCTCGCCCGCCGCACAATTGTAACCATTGGTCGAACCTGATGTCGGAGCGTTCGGCAGCATCGCCGTGTAGGTCGCCGGCGGGTTGTTTGCGTTATTGAGAATATAGGTCAGGCTCGGAAACGTCCGCGAAGGCGACGTCGACGGATTATATGACCGAAAGATCGGGCGCGCACCGTTAGCATCCGTGTCAGGGTCGCCAGTTGAGCCTGTCGGATTACCGAGATCATATTCTTCCCACGAATATGTCAGTCCGTTATTGGTCGCGTCGGTGGCACTGCCAGTCAGCGTGAACGGCGTGAGCTTGGGAATCGTGAAATTCGCCCCCGCGTTTGGGACTGGCGGCACATTGGCGATAGCCGCCGTCGTGCCGCAGGTTCCGCCCGGGCTTGGCGGATTTGTCGCCATCTCGGCCAGACTTTGCTCGAGGCTCCGGGCATGGAACACATCTATCGAATTCGCAGACAGATTTCGTGGAGCGCAGATGCCACCGTAGCCCATGATAGTCACGCCGCTAGCCGGCTCATAAGCAGAGTTGGCTGAACGCGTGTTGCAACTCCCATCGATGTTGTTGTTGAACGTGTGGCTCATGCCGAACTGATGCCCGATCTCGTGTGCCACATAATCCACGTCAAACCCGTCGCCCTGAGGGGTCGGTGCGCCCGTGAACCCTTGGGCCTTATTGCCCGTAGAGCATATGCTCGGGCTGGCAGCCAG
>JAGOWF010000072.1:0-3880 GCA_018060305.1 Pyrinomonadaceae bacterium | reverse complement strand
TGCCGAACTGATGCCCGATCTCGTGTGCCACATAATCCACGTCAAACCCGTCGCCCTGAGGGGTCGGTGCGCCCGTGAACCCTTGGGCCTTATTGCCCGTAGAGCATATGCTCGGGCTGGCAGCCAGGCCGTTTGGATTTCCGGTTCTCGACAAGACGTGGCCGATGTCGTAGTTAGCGTCGCCGTACGCGGTATCAAGCACGACCTGATTGCGCGTGACCGACAGATCTGCGACGTTGGGGTTTGATGCATCCGGAAAACCGCCGTCATTACCGACGCTGAATACCGTGGTTAAATTTGAGACGAGCGTAAACGTCACCGCAAGTTCGCGCCGGTAGATTAGGATCATCCGGTTGAGCGTGGTCGTGATAGCTGCGAAGGCGGTGGTCGTATTGTTGCCGTGAAACGTGGTGTATTCCTTTGTTGCCGAAAACGCGATCCGCAGCGTTCTCAGGTTTTCACCGTTGCTGTATTCAGGAACCCGCCCCGAACCAAGGCCGGGTTCGATGCTGCTGCCGTCAACGCTGCACGAGAACGGTTCGCCGGATGTCAGGTCGCCTTTGTAATAAACAATGTAGTGTTTGCCGTCATCGCGCACATAAGGATCGACGAGATAAGTGCCGTTGATGCCTGATACGTAGCCGTGAAAGCCATTAATATTGATGTCGAAGCGGGCCGTGGCCGTCGGGTCGTCGATGCCCTGGCCGCTAAAGGTCTTCCATGTCGGGAATTGGGCAGCTACGCTCGCTGCAAGCATAGGTGATTCTTCAAGCCTGAAACGCTCCATCCGCCCGTCCGGCGTCGGTATTTCAAAGATGATCTGCATGGCTCGCGCCTCATCAGTGAATTCAAGCGGCGCTGAGGCAAGTATTCGCTTTAGCTCCGACATATTTACACTGAAAACACGATATTGTTCCGGAGTGACCGGCCGCTGTCCGCGAATCGCTGCGGTCGATTCATCGACCGGCATCCAAATTCGATCTCCGTCTTTATTTCTTGTATTCCCGAAACTGACCGCTGTCGATAGACAGATGGTCGCGAGAAAAAGAAGAGTGTAAATTAAACGTGAAATACCGAAGCGGTAAACACCGGTATTGGTGCAGTAGGTTCTCATGAAGAATCTCCTTGATGGTTTTTGATATTGATACGAAAGCAACGGGGTAGGCAGAATCTACCTTGTCTGACACATACCTCCCCCCAGGTATGATCCACTTAAAATCTCGGTAGTTATCCGTTTGGAGCTTTCGTTAGAACGGACGAATTCTAACCCAGCCGACCAACAGAGTCAATACGGTCGATATTGATTCCTCGTCGGGTGAGTTCCTCGACAAACGTCTCGGGATCGATGGCAGTTTCCTGAGGTGTGGCTCCGCGAACATTGATGTCGCCGCGGGCCATCATTTGCGCGATGATCGAGGCGGGAAAAGCCGTGGTGCGCATCATTGCGGACAGACCCGTAGCTTCATTAAATTTGTCAACGATGTCATAGCGAAGTCGGCGCCCGTCGCCAACGAACTCAAGCCGAACGAGCACATAGTCAGGCCCGTCAGCCGGGAGGTGTTTCTGCAGGAGCTCGCCAAAAACTTTGCGCGGTATAACATCCTGAAAATCGGCCGTGATCGGTTCGCTTGAACACAGCCCGAGATCTATCATCGTTTTGAACCGCTCAAAATGGCCCGCGTAGCGGATCGTCTTGTAATCAAGCTCTTCGACCTTGCCCAAAAAGGTGTCAGGCAGCGTAGAAGTGCCTCCCGATGTCTGTGCCGCCTCAAGTTCTGGAAAGCCATCGAAAGAAATGTTTTCGAGTTCGGTCATCGATTCGATCTCGTTGATCACGCCGTTGCGGATCACTCTTGCGACCTCGATGTACTCATTTATCAAACCCTCGACCGAGAAAACGAGTTGGTAATTGAGCGGCGGCTGCGGGTTCTGAGGCAGGCCACCGACGCGGATATGGATCTCATCGACAACATCGAACTGCTGTGCGCCATGCATCGCCAGGATCGAGACCATCCCCGGTGCGAGGCCGCAATCGGGGATGATATTGATGCCGGAAGCCTTAGCCTGCTCGTCGAGAGCGAGCTGCTCGTCAACGACATAATTGTTGCCGCCGAGATCGCAGAAGTTCGATTTTGTCTCGATCGCAGCCTCTGAAAGAGAGACGTTGTACCAATAGTTGACACACGAGATCACTGAATCGTGACCGCGCATCAGCGTGACGACATCAGAGTAATTAGAAACGTCAATATGGTGCGGATCGATGCGCGATGTGCCGACCGATTCGGCGACCGATTCGGCTTTCTTGCGGTCGTAATCGGCGACGGTGACCTGCTTGACGTCGGGCGAGTTGTGTATCAGATCAAAAACGGCGCCGTGTCCCATACGTCCGGCGCCAAGAACGAGAATCTTCATAGTGAATAGTGAATAGTGAATAGTGAATAACGAGCAGTGTGTCAGTCTTGTTCTCAATTATTCACTGTTCGTTATTCACTATTCGTTGGGATATCTACCAGTCATCAAGCTCTTCGGGCTCGTGCTCGGCTATGGCCGTGGCGGCAAGTTGCCAGACCTTTTTCTTCCATTCTCGAAGATTATCTGTCAGTGTGAGGGCAACCTGCGGATGGGCGGCGTTGCGTTCCAGACGGATTACCTCGGCGGCGGCAGTCACCTCGTCGTCGGGGTTCTCAGTCACGGTAATCCGGACCTTGCCGCCGACGTTTGGCAGATTGCGGGGCAGATAGATCAGCGTGCCGTGTGGGCCGACATTCTCGGTCAAGCCCTCCTGGACGACCTCTTTGCCGTCGTCGCCTTTCCAACGGATGCGGATAGGAAATGAGATAGCAAACCGTTCGCCGCCACGTCTCTCGCGCATAGGATATTCCTCCTAAAAAAGACTCAAATCTGACCGAATCTCGCCCCAAAAGTCTATCAAATTCAAAAAAAAATGCCACTTGTAAACCACTGAAAACACAGCAATTGCATATAAAACAAGGGGTTGCGGCTTCTCACTGGGGTGGACAGCTCTGGGAACAGATGCTAGTATTGCTAACAGTTTCAACGACTATGGGTTGAAACTCGGCGGCGAATGGCCGTCCGAAAACAGTCCAGGCGACGCCTTAACCGGCAAATAGTGGCTGAAGAATCAAATCTCAGACACTATTTTTGCGTTTGGACTCGGATTAATTATGACAGGAGAATTAATAATGAAGAAACTCGTTAGAGGAGGCTCGATAGCCGTCCTTGCGGGTCTGCTCGTGGCTTTTATCTACGCGCAGACAGGCAAGCCGGTAGGCGACCTCATTATAGCGAAGGAATCGCAACCGACAATCGCAGACGATAATATACTTAATAATAATTTAGTTAGTGAAAGCGCTCCCGTAATTGAAACTGCTCCCGCAACTGACGATAAGAAACTGGTGAAGACAACGGCCTCGACGAAGGCCACAGGTGCCGGCGCGAGCCGGGGATCATTCTCAGCCACGGCCTACTGCCTCAAGGGCAGGACGGCGATGGGGCACGGCGTTCGCCGCGGCCTGATCGCGGCTGACCCGCGTGTTTTGAGGCTCGGCTCCCGTGTGTATGTGAACGCAGGGCCGTGGAGCGGGACCTATCTCGTTTCTGACACCGGCAGCGCTATCAAGGGTAAAAAGATCGACATCTGGGTGCCCGGCTGCGGTGAAGCCCGCAAGTTTGGCCGCCGATCGGTTCAGGTCTTTTCAGCACAGTAGAATATTGCTCATTTAGATCGAACATGCCGCCTCGCACTTTACGGGGCGGCTTTTTTCGACCGGCAGATCTGTAAGGGATCAAAATATTTCTTGCGGTCGATTACCGTGGTAATGTAGAATAGATTTGTTATGACACTAGCGCAGTCAAAATT
>JAGOWF010000285.1 GCA_018060305.1 Pyrinomonadaceae bacterium | reverse complement strand
GGACGGCAGCCAGGTGATCATTCGCAATTCGCGGCAGAACCAGTTCGTCGCAAATCGGAATTTCATCAACACGAATGGCGTCTGGGTCGATTCGGAGTTTACCGAGGGCTCGAAACTGCCTGAGATCACAGTCAAATTCGCGAGTGATGAGTACTTCAGGCTGGTGACTTCGCTGCCTGAACTTGCGCCATACCTCTCGCTCGGCGAACAGGTGATCGTGGTCTGGAAAGGCAAGGTTTATCGGATAACCAACTAACTGTGCTAGACGTTGCAGAAGCCCGCGCGTGAGCAAGGGCGATACACTGAGTCTGACTTGAGTGTGCCGCCCTGACTTACGTGCGGGCTTCCGCAACGAAATGCTATCCTAGTGCTTAATTCGTCGTGTTGTAGGAGTTATTGCCTTGAAGAACGCTTTTTGTTTACTGCTCTTGATCGCTGCATCTTGTGTTTTTGTCGCAGCCCAAAGCGCGTGGATCGCCCGCACAAAGCCTATTAACGGTGATCTGATCGCGGTCTTTTTTACTTCAGCCGAGAAAGGTTGGGTCGCAGGTGACGACGGCTATCTGGCGTCAACGAACGATGGCGGCACCACCTGGACGCGTGTCCCGCTGAATACCACCGAGAGTATCAACGAGATCTATTTTCGCAACGACGACAACGGCTATCTCGTCGCCGGCCGCAAATTCTTTATAACGCGCGACGGCGGGCGAACGTGGCAGGACATTCGCATTTACCGCACCGGCGAGTTCGGCGGCAGCCGGCCCGAGTTTCTCAGCATTCGTTTCTCAGACAAGAAGCGCGGCTATGTGATCGGCTCGGTCTTACGCGAGAACGGCGATGACGATGTGGTGGTCGATTCCCTGCTGATGCGGACCGAAGACGGCGGCGATACGTGGCGGCGGATCATCGTGCCGACCAAGACCGAATTGTTTCACCTCGATTTTAACGGCAGTTCCAACGGCTGGATAGTTGGCGACAACGGCGTGATCCTGGCGTCGGCTGACAGCGGTTCGACGTGGTCAAAACAAGATTCAGGCACGAGAATGCCGTTATACAATGTCGAGTTTCGCGACGACCGCGAAGGCTACGCCGTCGGCAAGACAGGCACGATACTGCGAACCTCCAATGGCGGCTCGACGTGGGAAAGGGTCGCGACGAACTTTCGCGACGTGCTGATGCGTGTAGATTTTGCCGATGATAAGAACGGCTGGATAGTCGGCCACGGCGGCAGCATTCTCCGCTCGACCGATAAGGGCCGCACGTGGATCCGTCAGGAATCCGGCACGCGGTCGCACCTCTACGGACTCTATATGGACAAGAAGTTTGGCTGGGCCGTCGGAGCCAAGGGAACCGTTCTGTATTTCAAGCGATAGCTACTGCTGCTTAGATCGCCGCGCCTGATTCGCCAGGGCCGCAAGCTGGGCGGCCCGCGGTAGTGCGTCAACAGCTCGTGCAACCTGCGGATCGTCCTCGATAAGCACCTGCCCGGCAGAAGTAACACCGTGCAAGCCCATTACCAGATTATACCGAAGCCGCATTTTTATGAATGCAGTCTGTCCGGTGCCTTGTATTGCAAACGCCTCACCGTTCGCTGTCAAGTAGTCGGCAAATCCGGCCATTATCGTCGGTGTTGCGGTCATGTCGCCGGCCAGAATCCTGCGAGTCGAGGCCCTGGCCGTCGGCTCAATTGAGATTCCCGGCGCCCGTCCATTTAGCAGATCACGCGTAAAGAAGAATAGCGGATCGAGGAGATTAACCTCGTCGGGCGTCAGTCGGGGCAGCGGGACGGCCTCGTCGGGATGAACGCCGTCACCGCCAACGACGCGTCTGTCCGTGATCGTCCGGGCCTCAAAGAACGCACCGGCGGCCGCAGCCTGAGACCGGTGATGATAGTAATCGTATCGGTCGGTCCGTGCGTAATCGCGCTGTATCGATCGGCCTGACGGCGTTAGGTATCGCGCGGTGGTCAAGGTTAGGCCGGTCCTTCCGGGCGTTTCGATCACGCTCTGAACAAGCCCCTTGCCAAAGGTCTTGTCACCGACGATCAACGCCCGGTCAGTATCCTGAAACGCTCCCGCGACGATCTCTGACGCCGACGCGGTATCTTCGTTCACCAGAACGACGAGCGGTATCGTCTCGGGATACGGATTGGACGAGCGCCATGTGCGGTTGTCTATGCGCATGCGGCCGCGTTGGGTCACGACGACCGTTCCGGCGGGGAGAAATCTCGACGCCACCTTCACGGCCTGATCGACGATCCCACCGCCGTTGCCGCGAAGGTCGAGAATGAGCGAAGTCATGCCCTGACGCTTAAGGCCGGCGAGGGCGGCGTCAAACTCGTCTGCGGTGGTGTAATTGAACCCTTCCGAGAGATCAACATAGCCGATGCCGGGCCGCAGGATATATGAGTCCGGTATCGATGGCTGCGCGACACGGCCGCGTTTGATCTCAACGGTCACCTGACGAAGGTCTGACGCCCTTTCAATGGTAATTCGAAACGACGTCCCGGCCGCACCGCGTATCTTGTCGCGAACCACATCAGAGGCATTGCCGGTCATTCGCTCGCCGTTCACGGCAACGATTCGATCACCATATCGCAGTCGCGCTCCGGCAGCGGGCGATCCTGGAAAGGTCGAGAGAACAAATGTGTCGATCACGCCGCCGCGCTCAAAATTCGCTATCGTCGCACCGATGCCCGTGTAGCCGCTTCGCTGCTCGTCCATCAGGCCGGTCCACTCGGCCCGGTCGTAAAAATTCGAATGCGGATCGAGGGCATCGAGCATGCCGGTGATGGCGGACTTTGTAAGGTCGGCACTCTTTAGTTGATTGCCGTCAATGTGTTGTCCGGCGATGATCCGCTGCGCTTCAAGAATGTCCGCAGCGATCGGCGAAGGACGAGAGGCCGGCCCCTCGGCACTGCCACCGGAGGCAGAAAACGTACTTCCCGGCTTTAGGATGAATGACGCCGCAGGGCCGTCAAAGGGAGCCTTGACCTGTCCGGCGGCCAGGCCAACCAAGATCAACTGAAGTGATACGCCTATACCTGTCCTGATCATTCGGCTCCGTCGTCAAGGAAAACAGCGATCTCAAAACCGACCGGCGGTCGATGTGAGAAAAAAAGATCGGCGAATTCTGACGGCACTCAGGCATCGCCGATCAACAGTTTTGTTTGACTAACTTATATACCGAAACGGATGGATTTTCCAGTAATCGGGATCGACACGGCCTAATTTTCCGGATCGTCGTCCTTTAGGAATGATCTCTCGATGTCTCTTTCGAGCTTGAGCCTGAGACGCTCGACCATTTGATCGGCTTTTACGACATTTGCCGAGAGGTTTGCGCGCGCAGCCTGGATCTCGGTAAGAAGTAATTCCAGGTTTGTCCGCTCAGCCGTAAGGCTGCGACGGCGCGAGTCGC
>JAGOWF010000284.1 GCA_018060305.1 Pyrinomonadaceae bacterium | reverse complement strand
CGGCATATTGATCCTTCTCGGTCTGTTGATCTCAGTCGGCTGCGGCTCAAAACCGGGCAATACAGAGCAGGCGAACGCGAATACTGAGTCTCAGTTTGCCAGCATCACGGACGCAAATGTTGCCCTCGCCGAGGGTAAACGCCTGCTTGACGAGAACCAGACAGAACTCGCCATTCAGGCCCTTCAGCAGGCGGTAAAACTTAATCCCGACCTCGCGGAGGCGTATTTTCAGATGGGCATTGCATACTCACTTTACGAGATGCAGCTCGAACGCAGCGGCACTGCAACAGGGCCGGCGAATGCAAAACCAAACTCGCAAAAGGCATTTGAGAGTGCTGTTACGGCCTACAAGAAATGGATCGAGGCGAATCCGAAGGACGATGTGGCCTTCTTCAATCTCGGCCGGACATACGCGAAGCTGCTCAAGGATGAAGAGGCTGAGGATGCCTTTCGTGAGGCCGTCAAGCTAAAGCCCGATGACAGCGAATACCATATGGAACTCGGCACGAGCCTCATCCGCCTCGCCAAATACCCCGAGGCCCTCGGCGCGCTCAAGAAATCGCTCGAGCTCGATCCGTCAAACGCCAGGGCCGAAGAGTTGATCGAGGACGCCGAAGCCGGACGACAGCGGGTAAACTACGTTGGGCCACAAAACTCGAACGGCAACGCAAACAAGGCTGCTAATGCTAACGTGGATGCGAATTCTAACTCGAATAGCAGTATGAAACCGGCGAACGCTAATGTTCGCAGCACCAGAGAGACGAACACAAAATCACCCGCAAAGCCGGCGAACAAACCGAACTAGTGCATCGAAAGAACACACTTTGCAGGCAATGTGTGTCAACTTGACATCCTTCAGCAGAAAGGACACAGTGTTTTTGTCCACCACGCATGTCCGCTGTCGAACCAACACCTTCTTTATCAACTGAGCGTCAGCTGAGCATGCAGCACGCCCGCGAGGCGATCATTGAGCGACTCGCACGCGATCTGCCGACCGATATCGACCTCGAACGATTTCTTAATGTCGTCGTTTCCGAGATCGGCCGTATGCTAAACGCAGACCGCTGCGACCTGCTCCAACTTGGCGATGGCGAGGAACTGGTCATCAGCCACGAGTGGCGTCGCGATCGAGGCGTGCCCAAAAGCCAGGGCACGACGATACCTTTTGACGCCGGAAAGCTCGCAGAACGCCTCGATCTGACGACACCGATCAGGATCAATGACATCTCAAAAGCGAAGGACGCCACGCTGAAGTTCTTCGCCAAGGCCCTCGGCACGCGTTCGCTGCTGATAATCCCGATCATCCAGAACGGCCGCGTGCTCGGCCTGATGGGCCTGCACGACACGCGAAAGCCGCGCGTCTGGCTGGACGAAGAGGTGGCCTTTCTCGAATCGATAGCCCGTCAGCTCGCTATCGGCTATCAATACACCAAGCTCTATGTCACGCAGGAGCGGGAAAGCCGCCGGACAAATGCCCTTCTCGAGATCGCTAATACGCTCAACTCGCATTCCGACTTCAAAGAGGTTGCAGAGGATGTGATAGAGCGTGCGATCAATCTGGTCGGGGCCGATTACGGTGCGCTCGGCGTGCTCGATGAGACAGGCAAACGCATTTCGCTCGCCACCTTCAAAGCGGCCGAGGGCATCAAGCTGGGCCGAATGCTCAGGCTCATCGAACAGCATAATAAATCGCTCGATATCGACACATTCTCCGCACTCGGCGATCTGTTGCGCGACGGCAAGACGCTGCGATTGGCAGATTCGCAGTTGCCGCTGCCGATACGCATCTTTTTTAATACGCAGCTTAAAGGAAAAGCCGCATTGGTGACGCCGGTGCATGTCGCGGGCCGGGCGTTCGGGCTGTTGGGATTTGTCTGGAGCAAAGAGGGCACATTTGCCGACCATGATATTGCATTGATCGAGGGCATATCTGACCAGATCGGGACCGCGCTCGAACGCGACCAGCTATCGACAGAGGTCATGCGGCTGCGCAGCGTCCTTCATCGGCACAGTGAACTGGTCGGCCAGGCTCCGGCGATACGACGCGCCATCGAGCTCGGACTGAATGTCGCCAACACATCGACCAGCGTGCTTGTAACAGGTGAATCGGGCACCGGCAAGGAGCTGATCGCAAACCTGATCCATTACAACTCCGGCCGGGACAACAAGCCCTTCGTCAAGATCAACTGCGGAGCGATCCCTGAAACGCTGCTCGAATCCGAACTATTCGGACACGAAAAAGGTGCCTTCACCGATGCGCGCGAGCAACGACAGGGCAGATTTGAGGAGGCAGACGGTGGAACACTTTTTCTGGACGAGATCGGCGAGATGTCACCGCAGGCACAGGTTCGGCTGCTGCGCGTGCTGCAGGACGGCGAATTTACGCGAGTCGGCGGCAAAAAGGTCATAAAGGCGGATGTCCGAGTTGTAGCGGCGACAAACAGCGACCTCGAACAGGCTATTGCGGCCGGCACTTTCCGAAAAGACTTGTTTTACAGACTCTCGGTCTTTCCGATCTCGCTGCCCCCGCTGCGCGAGCGGATCGAGGACATTCATCTGTTGGTAATACACTTTCTCGACAGCTATAAGGAAAAGGCAGGCCGCTTCGTTTCGGGTATCTCAAAGGAAGCGATGAAGGCCCTCGTCAATTACGACTGGCCCGGCAACGTGCGTGAGCTTGAGAACGCGATCGAGCGGGCCGTTATCATCGCCTCGGGCCGCCAGATCGAGGTCGAAGACCTGCCCGAGGCTGTCTCTCGCACCGCCCTTGGCGCGTCGGCCAACGCGCGGCATGAACGTGCGATCGCGGCCGGAACGGGACGTGAATATGGGATCCGTCTGGAACTGCCATCGGCGATGGACGAGATCGAGAGACAGGTGATCGAGGCAACGCTCAACTATACGGACGGTGACAAGTCATCGGCCGCGCGGCTGCTGAATATTGGCCGCAAGACGCTGTATCGTAAGTTGGAACAGTACGAGAACGGAAGTGACCATAAATAAGGAGCCGATATGTCCGAGGTAACCATCCAATGGCTGACAACAGGCGTGTTCCTTTTATGCTTTGTCGGCGCGATCGTCCTTGAGGTTCTGTGGCTGGTGCGGCGTGAGTGGGCGATGCCGGCGAAGGCTTTCGCGTTTGCGGCTCTCAGCGACACGATGGCCTTGTGTATAGGTTTTTTTGTGCCCTTTGTGATCATTGGGATGATCGTCGCCATTGCGTGGAGCGGTGATGTTGACAAGGTGGCCGGCGGTTACGCCACGATCTGGGCGGCGATGACGATCGCCGTCCTGTTCCCGCCGCTATTCCTCTTTCTCATCAAGCGTTTCTTTCTCCGGCTGTTCAAGATCCGCTCGGGGCGTGACGCCTGGTTATATTCGCTCGTCGTCACTCTCCTGTCAATGGCGGTCTCATTCGTTCCGCCGATCATCTTTTACTACCTAATTTGGTCGATCTTTCGAA
>JAGOWF010000283.1 GCA_018060305.1 Pyrinomonadaceae bacterium | reverse complement strand
ACTCGTTGATCGACCTATGGTCAGGGTCGGGCCACGCGCAGGATTGGCAATCGACGCCGCCCTTCTGATTGAGCTTGAGCATGCCGCGTGTGCCGCGCACGACGCCCATCTTGCCGAAGACGTGCCTGAGCGCGTTCGTCACTGCGTGCATGCCGGCCGAGACCTGTGGCGGCGGAATAGCCTTTAGTTCTGGATCTCTCACGTTCTCCGGTTCGCAATAACTGATAACTAAAACCTGATAACGGTTAGATTCTTGCCCGCAGTTGTCAGTTAATAGTTATCAGTTATTCCGTATTCTTTCGCCGCTGTAAACATTGAACCGTCCATCCCGGACAAATCCGATCAGCGTCATGCCGTATGCGGCCGCCAGTTCGACCGCCAGGCTGGACGGAGCTCCGACGGCGGCCATTATTGGAATGCCCGCCATCAACGCCTTTTGGACAAGCTCAAAGCTCGCCCGGCCGCTGACGAGCAATACTCGCTCAGACAAGGGTAATCCGCCGTCCAAAAAATTGCGTCCGATGACCTTGTCGAGCGCGTTATGGCGACCGACGTCCTCGCGGACGATGTCGGGCGCGCCGTCGGCCGTAAAGAGCGCCGAAGCGTGCAGCCCGCCGGTCTCGTCAAACAGAGATTGCGTCTCGCGCAGCCGCGACGGCAGGCTGTGGATCATCTGTTCGTTGACCGTCAAACCATTCTCGGGCAATGGTTTAACACCAGTCCGCAAGGCTTCGATCGACGATTTGCCGCACACGCCGCAGCTCGACGACGTATAAAAATGTCGCTCCAGCCGCTTAAGGTCGATCTCGACGCCCTCGTTCAGATCGACACGTATCGTGTTTGAATTGAGCGCCGACGCGCGGTCGATAACACCCTTTCCGGTGCGTATCTTGAGGCCGCAGTGACGGATCTGTCTGATCTGGTCGGGTGACGCGAGAATGCCCTCGGTAAAGAGAAATCCCGCAGCCAGTTCACCGTCATCGCCCGGCGTGCGCATCGTGATCGAGATCGCTCGATGAGTCTTATCCGGAAATCCGAGCCGTATCTCGAGCGGTTCCTCGACTGCCAACACATCTGTTGACGACTCTTCGTTCGATCCCGTCGAAACACGGCGAACCGCCGCCTCGGATAATGCCGGAGATGCAATCACAAAGCCAATTTTATCAAACGCCGGTAGATTCGCACGCGGGTGATCTAGTAATACTTTTGCGTGAGTGATTCGAGCGGATCATCCGGGTCGATACTCCGTTGGCCGAATAACTGTGTCGCTGAGACGTACGCTTTCACTTGACCGGCGAGGGTCGCATGGACCAGAACATGATCAGCAAATAGTCTTATTGGCGTGGTCCATCTCATGAATGTCTCGGCGGCCGATCTGGTTATCGTGTAAGCGTGTGCAAAAGTATTGCCCGATGCAACATGAAAATGGGGATTATAACGCCGCATATAGATATTGCGGATCATGCGATGGTTGAGCTGGTAGCGGCCCAAGGCGTGTCTGACATGAAAAATCGCCTGCTGTATCTGCCCCAACGGCGGTCGAAACCGGCCTCCGATCCAACCCCACTGAATCAGTTCGGCGTCAGGCGGCACATTGGCAAGAATCGTTTTGATCTCCGCACGATCGACCGGGAGTGCGACCACATCGTCTTCAAAAATGAGTGCGCGCTCACAACCATCTTCAAGCATTTTTTGATAGGCGCGCCGATGCCCGATCGCACAGCAAATATGGCCGAGGGTTAATTCTCGTCCTCTGAAATCGGTGCGCATTGCAAGTTCCTCATCATACGTTCCGTCCGCGATCAAGTCTTCCCTGGTGACGTCACGCTTATCGACGCCATATACAAATTCAAACGTCCCTTCACCCAGTTGCTCGACCGCCGACCTCTGGCGCTCCTTCGCTGCTGCGTATGTGACAACATACACTTTGTCGTGAAATTGTCCGAGTAGATCTGCCAGCATAAATTCTAAACTGCGTCCTGCGGGCGTGTCATCGACGGCATCGGATCGCTTTCCTCGATACTTCGCTGGCCGAAGAGTTGGGTTCTGGCCACATAGCCGCGAAGGGTGCCATCCGAGAGCCCCGCGAAGGGCACATGATCAGCCCGCAAAACGATCGGTGTATTCGCTGCAATCAGCTTCTCAGCCCCGGAGCGCGTGATCGTGTAGGCATGGAACAGGTAGTTCCACGCCGCACCGTGGAAATATCGGTTCTTTCTCCTCATAAAACGATTGCGGATATGCACATGATCGATCTCTATCAGTCCGAGTGTTGATCTCACATGGTCAATCCCCTGCTGCAGCATCCTCGACCACGGGAGGAGTCGCCCCAACCACCAGCCCCAATATATCAGCTCAGCATCATCAGGCACCCGCCTGATCATCGGCGCGATTTGAGCCTCGGGGACGTTGTACACAACAAGGTCATCCTCGAAAATAAGCGCTCGCTCGCCATCGGACAATAGAAATTGCTCATATACCTTGCGATGCCCGACGGAGCAGCAGACCTCGCCAAGCGTCATCGGCACCGCGTCCTTAATTCGGCTTGTAGCGGCTTCGTCGTAGACGCCAGATCGGATCAGTTCGTCGATAGTCATCGTCTGTTTATCGATGCCGCAGACGAACTCAAAATTTCCCGCGCCGAGTTGTTCAACAACACCCGCCTGTCGTTCCCTTGCGCCTGGTGTTGTAAGCACATAGACCTTGTCATGAAAGGATCTTAACGAGGGTGACAACATCGATTCTACCGGTAAAACGAGGCAGCGTATGCCCTTATTGTCTTGTTATCATGGCGTCAGACGGGTCAATGCTTCGTTGACCAATGATCTGCTCCCTAGCTGCGTATCCCCGAACGTCGTTCGTCGTGACAGCATATAGCATATTTGTATCAGCGTTAAGTGCAATTGGCGTGTTCCATTTGATCAGTTGCTCTGCCCCATGCCGCGAGATCGTAAAGGCATGTGAGAGCAAATGTTTCCCCGCGATATCAAAATGCTCGTTATATGGTTGGTCATAAAGGTTTCGGATCATCGTGTGGTCATATTTCAGGATGCCCAAGCTGTGGATCACATGGTAGAACGCCTGCTTTAATACGCCGCCCGGTGGACGCCGACCACCTAAACTATAACCCCAGTAGATCAGGTCTGCGTCGGGCGGCGAATCCCTCACTACGCGGCTTACGTGATCGTCCGAATACTCGCCCATCCGCACATCGTCTTCAAGAATAAGGCATCGCCGACCGTCCGTTTTGAGAAACCGCTCATATGCCATGCGATGCCCGATAGAGCAGCATATCGCGCCGATAGTCATTGGCTTGCCTCTGCGGTCGAGCTTTATCGCCCGCTGCTCGTCGTAAATACCGCGCTCGATCAACTCCTCCATCGACGTCGAGGCCTTGTTTACGCCATAGACGAATTCGAAGTTGTCCGCGCCCAGCTCTCGTGTCACGCTCTCGTGACGATCGT
>JAGOWF010000071.1 GCA_018060305.1 Pyrinomonadaceae bacterium | reverse complement strand
GTGTCATTGGCACGTTGCAGAGAAGCATTATTTCGAGGGCTGGAGCGACGCCCGCGCATACGACGGCACGGCCTCGATCGTGCAGCCGCTGATCGCCGCGCTGTATGACAGCAAGAGTGTTCATGAGGTCGTGCAGTTGTTCTTCAAGGAGAACTATGACAAAAAGGATCTCGATATCGTAAAGGCATACTGGCAGGCGACAAATATCACGCCCGCCGCCGCAAAGCCCGAGACCAAGACCGCCGCTCCCGCGAATACTGCCGAAACAAAAGCTGAACCTGCAAAGGGAACGCCAAAAGCGTCGCCGCCCGCCGCACCCGCAGCGGCTGCTGCTCCTCGCGGATTTGAAGATAACTGGCGAAAGGCCGTGCACGACGGCTTTATCCCGAACACCGCGGTTACGGCGAAAACTGTCAGCGTAAACGCGGCATTTCTCACTCAGCCCGAGGCCAAACCTGCGGCATCAGGCCCGATCGAGATATCAATACTGCCTGATCCGTGCGTGTATGACGGGCGATTTGCCAATAGCGGCTGGCTGCAGGAGCTTCCAAATCCGCTGAACAAGATCACATGGTCGAATGTCGCCCTGGTCAGCCCGCGAACTGCCAAGAAGCTCGGGGTTAACCCCGGAAATGATCCCCGCGAAATGGTCGGCGGCTCGCAGGGGACAAGCTTTATAAATACATACGGCGGCAATCAATTCTCTGACCTCGTTACGGTCAAATATCAGGGCGGTGAGATCAAGGCCGGTGTGCCTATGTGGATCTCGCCCGGCCAGCCCGATGATGTCGTGACCATATTCATGGGCTATGGCCGCACACGTGCGGGACGTGTCGGGACGGGACTGGGCTACAACGCCTATGACGTTAGGCGTTCGGACGCGATGGACCACGGTTTTGGCGAGGTCACAAAACGCGGCGAAACGACGACGATCGCCTCGACGCAGATCCATTTCAATATGGAGGGCCGCGATCTGCTCCGTGTCTGGGACCTGGAAGAGTTCGAGAAGAACCCTGCCATGGGCCACCAGCACAATGAGTATCCGATGTCGATGTATCCGACGGAGCAGCATCAGGAAACCTACGCCAAGAACCACAAGTGGGGAATGAGCATCGACCTCAATTCGTGCGTCGGCTGTAATGCGTGCGTGCTGGCCTGCCAGAGCGAGAACAACATTCCGGTCGTCGGCAAGGAACAGGTTGACCGCAGCCGCGAAATGCACTGGATGCGCATCGACGCCTATTACGGCGGCGATATGGAACACGCGGAGGGGCCGAATTTTCAGCCCGTGCTGTGCCAACAGTGCGAACAGGCCCCGTGCGAGGTGGTATGTCCTGTCCACGCTACCGTTCATAGTGCGGAGGGCCTCAACGACATGGTCTATAACCGCTGTGTCGGAACGCGTTATTGCTCGAACAACTGTCCGTATAAGGTTCGCAGGTTCAACTTTCTTCTTTATCAGGATTGGGACACGCCGCAGTATAAGCTGATGCGAAATCCCGAGGTCACGGTCCGCAGCCGCGGTGTCATGGAGAAGTGCAACTATTGCACCCAGCGTATCGCGGCGGCCCGCATCGAGGCCGAAAAGGGCGGCCGTCCGGTGCGCGACGGCGAGGTCGTGACGGCATGCCAGTCCGTCTGCCCGACGGACGCGATCACGTTTGGCGATATGCACGATGAGAGCAGCAAGGTCGCAAAGACGAAAAAGGATCACCGAAACTACACTCTGCTGAACGAACTGAATACTCAGCCGCGGACGACCTATCTTGCGGGACTAAAGAACCAGAATAAGGAAATGCCGGACTATAAGGCGCCGAAAAA
This sequence comes from Pyrinomonadaceae bacterium, assembly GCA_018060305.1. Classification (GTDB taxonomy): domain Bacteria; phylum Acidobacteriota; class Blastocatellia; order Pyrinomonadales; family Pyrinomonadaceae; genus OLB17. Next base: position 9,598 of record JAGOWF010000071.1, on the reverse strand, counting down.
GGACGCCCAAACGGCTCCGGCGGCCAAATCGACGGGAGGAGACGCGCACTAAATGGCGGCAGATAAGGAACTCCAGCAAAAACTGCACCCGGCGATGGTCGAGGGCGACCACACCTACGCCTCCGTCACGGACAAGATCAGTGACGTCACGCTCAAGAAGCGCACACCGTTCCATTGGTTCATCGGGTTTGCCATTGCATTCATGGTCGCGCAGCTTTTGCTGTTTACGACGATCTGGCTGCTCGCAAAGGGCATCGGCATTTGGGGAACGAATCAACCGGTTGGCTGGGCGTTCCCGATCATTAATTTTGTCTGGTGGATTGGTATCGGGCACGCCGGAACGCTGATCTCGGCGATCCTGCTGCTCCTCAATCAGAAGTGGCGAACGTCCATCAACCGCTTTGCCGAGGCAATGACGCTGTTTGCCGTGGCCTGCGCGGCGATATATCCGGTTTTCCACACGGGCCGCCCGTGGCTGGCGGCGTATTGGCTGTTCCCGTACCCAAACACGATGGGCATCTGGCCGCAGTTTCGCTCGCCGCTGATCTGGGACGTGTTTGCCGTATCGACCTACGCTACGGTCTCGCTGCTGTTCTGGTATGTCGGATTGATCCCCGACCTTGCCACGCTGCGTGACAGGGCAAAGAACAAATACTTTAAGTTTGTTTACGCGATAATGTGCTGGGGCTGGCGCGGCAGTGCCCGACACTGGCACCGTTACGAGCTGGCCTATCTTATCCTTGCGGGCATCTCGACGCCGCTTGTCCTCTCGGTGCACTCGATCGTGTCCCTGGACTTCTCGGTATCACAGATTCCCGGATGGCATGCAACGTTTTTCCCGCCATACTTTGTCGCGGGTGCGATCTATGCCGGCTTTGCGATGGTCCTGATCTTGGCCATTCCGCTCCGTCATCTCTATCGGATGAAGGACTTTATCACGCACCAGCACCTTGTCTATTGCGGAAAGGTGATGCTCGCGACGGGGCTGATCGTTTTTTACTCCTACATCATGGAGTTCTATTTCGGCTGGTATAGCGGTTCGCAGTATGAGTGGTTTATGATCCGCAATCGCATCTGGGAGGGGCCGTACTGGCTGTTCTACTGGATGCTGATCGTCTGCAACGGATTGTCGCCGCAACTTCTGTGGTTCAAACGGTTTCGTGAGAGCGAGTTCTGGCTATTTGTCATATCGGTGATCGTCAGTATCGGTATGTGGCTCGAGCGGTTCGTCATTATCGTCACGAGCCTGCACCGTGACTTCCTGCCGTCGTCATGGGCGATGTATAGTCCGACAGTTTTTGATATTTCGATGTTTGTCGGGACGCTCGGGTTCTTCTTTACGCTGTTCTTCCTGTTTGTCCGATTTGTGCCGGTGATCTCGATATTTGAGGTGCGAACGCTGCTGCCCGAGGCGAATGTGCACGGCCATCAGCAGGATTTTGACGAGAGCGTGCTCGAGATCGAATACACGTATGACAAGACGGATCCGCCGAATGCGTAGGCAGTAGCAATTATGGCTGAAAAGCTACATGGAATAATGGCCGAGTTTGACACGGCGACCGAATTGGTCGACGCGGCGAGAGCGGTGCGCGATGCGGGCTATCGAAAGACCGACGCATTTTCACCATTCCCGCTGCACGAGATCGATGAGGCCTTGGGGATCAAGCGCAGTGTGCTGCCGTACCTGATACTTGCAGGCGGCCTGATCGGCCTGCTGTCGGGCCTGGCCCTGCAGTATTTCGTTCATGTTTACGATTTTCCGATCATTGTCGGCGGACGACCGCATTTCAGCCTGCCGGCATTCATCCCGCCGATGTTTGAACTGACGATCCTGTTCGCGGCGTTCACGGCAGTTTTTGGGATGCTGTTGCTCAACGGGCTGCCGTCACCGTATCATCCGGTGTTCAATATTCCGCGATTTGCTCTCGCCACGCGGGAGAAGTTTTTCCTCATCATCGAGGCGGCCGATCCAAAATACGATCACGAAGAGACCCGTGCATTTATGGGAACCTTGGGCGCTCAGGAGGTGTTCGATGTTCCTGAATAACGTGAAATTCAAAATTCAAAATTCAAAATTCAAAAAGCCGCTGCCGATCTTTGCATTTTGTATTTTTACTTTTGCATTTTCCGCGTGCGGCGTGCGTTTTGATATGCAGGATCAGCCGCGCTACAAGGCGTATAAGAAGAGCGATTTCTTTGCCGACGGCCGCGCCTCGCGTGACCAGGTAGAGGGAACCGTCGCACGCGGGCAGCTTCGCGAGAACAAGGCGTTTTACACGGGGAAGATCGACACCCCCAACCTAAGCGCGCCGGTGCAATCGACGACGGATGCGAGCGGGAACACGCTCGTGACGAGCTTTCCGAATGATATCGACGAGTTTCCGATCCCGGTCACCAAAGAGCTTGTCGAGCGCGGCCGCGAACGATTTAACATCAACTGTATCGTCTGCCACGGCCCCGTCGGCAATGGCGACGGCATGGTCGTTCGCCGAGGCTTTCCAAAGCCGCCGACGTATCACGATGACAGGCTGCGAAATGCGCCGGTAGGACACTTTTTTGACGTAATTACCAATGGCTGGGGCAAGATGCCCTCATATGCTTATCAGGTCCAGCCTGCCGACCGATGGGCGATCGTGGCGTATATCAGGGCACTGCAGATAAGCCAGGATCCGGAAGAGAATTTGAGGAGCGTATTGGCACCAGCACCTCCGAAACCGGGCGATACGGCCCACGGAGGCAAACCGTAAGATGACGAATCTCGATAATTACCAGGCCCCTGCCGTGATCGGCCGATGGCGAGCTGTCGCTCTCGGTATCGGCGGCATCGCGCTCATTATCTGGGCAGTCGGATTGTATTTTAATACGGAACAGGCGCTGCGCTCGTGGCTGCTTGGATTCCTTTTTTGGGGCGGCATCGCGATCGGTTGTCTTGGCGTTCTGATGCTGCAATATCTGACCGGCGGTGCATGGGGCGTGGTCATACGCAGGGCACTTGAGGCCGGAACGCGGACATTGCCCCTGCTCGTCCTGCTGTTCGTTCCGCTGGCGATCGGCGTCTATACCAGGAACATCTACGAGTGGACCCATCTGCCGCCGACCGATCATGTGATGGAGCATCGGGGCATCTTTATGACGCCGTGGGCATGGGTCGGCCGCAGCGTTATCTATTTTCTTGTGTTCTATTTAATGGTCTTTCTGCTCAATAAATGGGGCAGCGACCAGGACAAAACGGATTCGGTCGAGGCTTCGCGTCGCGTGCTCGAAAAGGCGTCGCGTTTTTCCGGCCCCGCAATGGTCATATATTGCCTGATCGTCACTTTCGCCGTTGTCGATTGGGTGATGACGCTCGATCCGCACTGGTTCTCGACGATCTGGGGGCTACTCTTTGTCGCCGGTTGGGCGTTGAGCTGCTACTGCTTTATGGTAGCTCTTATGGCCTATCTGCTGGATACGGCGCCGATGAATGCGGTGCTCGGAAAACGCCATTTTCACGACCTGGGCAAACTAATGCTCGCTCTCGTGATGGTCTGGGCGTATTTCAATTTCTCGCAATTTATCATCATCTGGTCGGGAAACATACCGGAGGAGACGAGCTATTATCTAGTCAGGATGAAGGGCGCCTGGGGCTGGATGGGGGTGATCCTGATCATCTTCCATTTTGCGTTCCCCTTCGTGGTGCTGCTGCAGCAGGATTTTAAGCGGCATGCAAAGTGGCTGGCGGGTATTGCCATATTTATACTTTTTATTCGGCTCGTTGATATGTTCTATATGGTCGGGCCGTCAGTGCGTGTCGATCCGCGCGGCATCGAGGCCGGGGCATTCTATGTGAGCTGGCTCGATATCGTAGCCCCGATAGCTATCGGAGGCTTATGGCTTTGGTGGTTCTTTGGACAGTTGGCCAAACGGCCGATAGTCCCGGCAAAGGACCCGTATTTTGAGGGTGCTATCAAGCACGGCAGGGGGCATTGAGGTTTATGTCGTCGAAAGGACACTCTGACAACGCGACCGACCCGAACAAGGCCTATGAGCAGAATGATATTCAGCTCAAGGGGATCGCATATTTTGGCATCGGCCTGCTTTTGCTGATCGTGATCACGTTTGGCCTGATGTGGGCCCTGCTCGATGTCATGAAGGACGTTCATCGCGAGGAGAATGCTCGACAGCCGAATCCGATGCTGGAGAGCGATAAGGAACGTCTGCCGCCCGAACCGCGGCTGCAGCTCGCACCGGGATTTGGGGTTGAATCGCAGAAAGGCTGGGTGAATATGGAGCTTGGAGCTCCGCAGGCCGAATATCGCGAGTTGAAGAAACAGTGGGACGAAATGTGGGAGCACGGCCTTAAGGATCCCAAAACGGGCGCCGTGACCGTGATGCCGATAGACGCCGCGATCGACCGCCTCCTCGCCCAGAACGTAAAGGCGAAAACCGGCGAGGATGCCGAAAAGCAGCTTAAGGCATCGCGCGAGATCATCTCTGATTCGAGCGCGGGGCGAATGGCGACAGAAATGCATCGTTAGTGAATAGTGAATAGTAGAAGAATAAAAGTTTTTGGGTTCTTGCGTCGTCACGGTTTCGGGCGGGCGTTGCGCCGCGGCCTCCTTCTGACGCTGTTCATTGCTCTTTGTTCGCTGTTCAGTGCTTTCGCGCAGAAGACCGAACATTACAATTCGCCGCTCTATGCGCCAAAGATATACGACCCGGCGGCGGCTGCGACGGCTACCAGCGGATTGCCGGAAGCCTTAAAAACAGTCGGGATCGAGCAGAAACTAGGTGAACAACTGCCTCTCGACATCGAGATGAAGGACGAGAACGGCAAGCTCGTCAAGCTCGGGGATTTCTTTAACAATGGCCGGCCGGTGATCATTGCCTTTGTCTATTACGAATGCCCGATGCTGTGCAATCAGGTGCTCAATGGGCTGACCGGTTCGCTCAAAGGCATTAACCTCAACGTCGGTAAAGATTTTGACGTTGTGGCGATCAGCTTTGACGCGCGTGAATTTGACTCAGCGGACATCGCCAAGGCCAAGAAGGACGGATACATCGAGCGTTACGGCCGACCGGGCACTGAGAATGGCTGGCACTTTTTGACGGGCACTCAGCCATCGATCGACGCGGTGACAAAGGCGGCCGGCTTCGGCTACCAGTGGGACGAAAAGACACAGCAGTTCGCTCATGCCGCGGCCGTTATGGTAATGACACCGGACGGCAGGCTGTCGCATTACTTTTACGGCATCGACTACGCGCCGCGTGACCTGAAATTCGGCCTGATGGAATCGGCCGAGAACAGGGTCGGTAATCCCGCCGAACAGTTGCTGCTCTATTGCTATCATTACGATCCGGCGACGGGCACGTATGGACTGGCGATACTCAGGATCATTCGCGCGGGCGGGATCCTGACCCTGCTTGCCATGGGCGCGATGGGATTCATTTTTTGGAGACGGAATAAGAAGCGAGTGAATAGTGAATAGTGGCTGGTCCGATCACTGACAACTGACCACCGATCACTGACCACTGACCTTATGCAGAGCACTACGTGGGTACCATTTTTTCCTGAAGCAGCGTCCAGCTTTGCCTGGCAGGTGGACCTGCTTTATTTCTACCTCATCGCTGTGTCGGTGGCCTTCACGATACCGATCGTGGTGGCGATATTCTTCTTTGCGATCCGATATCGTGAGGTCGAAAAATTTGCCACGCCCGACGAGATGCATGGCTCGATGGTGCTCGAGACGGTATGGTCGATCATACCTTTTGTCGTGTCGATGACGATCTTTCTCGGCGGCGCGATCGTTTACTTCAATCAATACGTCCCGCCTGACGACGCGATGGAGGTCTTCGTGGTCGGCAAACAGTGGATGTGGAAGATCCAGCACCAGACCGGCCAGCGAGAGATCAACGAACTGCATGTGCCGGTAGGCAAAAAGATCAAGCTCACGATCACGACCGAGGACGTGCTGCATGACTTCTTCGTCCCGGCTTTTCGAACAAAGGTCGATGCAGTTCCGGGCCGATATACATATCTGTGGTTCGAGCCGACGGTGACCGGAAAATTTCACCTGTTCTGTGCCGAGTACTGCGGCCTCAATCACTCGGGCATGGGCGGTTCCGTCTATGTGATGGAACAACGCGATTTTGACAATTGGCTGAGCGGCAATGTTGCCGGCCAGACGCCGGTCGAGCAGGGCAAGGACCTCTTTATGAACAAGCTCGGCTGTGCATCGTGCCATACCGGCGGCCCGGCACAGCGCGGGGCCAAGCTCGAGGGCATTTTCAATCACGAGGTCAAGCTCGTCGGCGGCCAGACGGTAACGGCCGACGATCAATATATTCGCAATTCTATACTTAACCCGACCTCGCAGATCGTAGAGGGATTTCAGCCGATCATGCCGACCTTCAAGGGCCAGGTCACGGAGGAGCAGTTGAACGCGCTGGTCGCGTATATCAAATCGCTTAGCCCGAACGCACCGGCCGGAAGCGCTCCGGCGGCTCCGGCATCGAGTGCGAATGCGGCACCGGCAAACAAAGCGCCGGACAATGCGGCAGCGAACAGCAGTAAGTAGGTTTATTGGATTATGAGTGCGCAAGAGACGATCACATCAGGCTACGGCGGCACGAAGCTCAACTATCTGAACAACGGCACAACGCTTAAGTCGTGGCTGTTGACGAAGGACCACAAGCGTATCGCGATCATGTATCTGATCACGGTCTCGCTGTTCTTCCTGATGGGCGGCCTGTTTGCAGCCGGGATCCGTCTCGAGCTTCTGACGCCGAACAGTGACCTGTTTCAGACGGCGACCTATAACAAGGTCTTTACGCAGCACGGCATACTGATGATCTTCTTCTTTCTGTTGCCGGCGATCCCTGCGGTGTTGGGCAATTTTCTGCTGCCGCTGATGATCGGGGCAAAAGACCTGGCTCTGCCGCGCATCAACCTGTTAAGCCTTTATATCTACTGGATCGGCGGTGCGTTGGCACTGTGGGCACTGATGCAGGGCGGCGTCGATACGGGCTGGACGTTTTACACACCTTACAGCACGACGTTCTCAAATTCGTATGTGATGCTCGTCGGCCTGGGCGTGTTTATCAACGGGTTCTCGTCCATCCTTACCGGCCTCAACTTTATCGTCACCATTCATACGATGCGTGCCCCCGGAATGACATGGTTCCGGCTGCCGCTATTCGTCTGGGCACATTACGCGGTCTCACTGGTGATGATACTCGGCACGCCTGTGGTCGCGATCACGATCCTGCTGCTGGCCATAGAACGCGTCGCCCACGTTGGGATCTTTGATCCGGCAATAGGCGGTGACCCGATCCTGTTCCAGCACCTGTTCTGGTTCTACTCGCATCCGGCGGTCTATATCATGATCCTGCCGGGTATGGGCGTCGTGTCTGAATTGATCTCGAATTTCTCGCGAAAGAAGATATTCGGTTACGAATTTATCGCCTTCTCATCTATCGCTATCGCGGTGTTTGGTTTCCTCGTTTGGGGACATCATATGTTCGTCAGCGGCCAGTCGATCTATGCGAGCCTTGTGTTCTCGTTCCTGACGATGGTCGTGGCGGTGCCGTCAGCGATCAAGATGTTCAATTGGACGGCCACGCTTTATAAGGGGTCGATATCATTTGATACGCCGATGCTGTATGCGATCGGCTTTATGGGATTGTTTCTGATCGGCGGGCTGACGGGGCTGTTTCTCGGCTCGATCGGCCTGACCGTGCATCTGACCGATACATACTTTATCGTCGCACATTTCCATTATGTGATGGTCGGCGGCCAGGTGATCGCGTATCTCGGCGGTCTCCATTATTGGTGGCCTAAGATGACGGGCCGGATGTACTCAGAGTTTTGGGGCAAGATCTCGGCGATGCTCGTTTTTGTCGGCTTTAATCTGACATTCTTCCCACAGTTTATCCTTGGCTATTTGGGAATGCCGCGCAGATATGCAGCGTATCCGCCGGAATTTCAGGTGCTGAACATATTCTCGACTGCCGGTGCCTCAGTGCTCGGCCTCGGCTTATTGCTGCCGGCGGTGTATCTCATACATTCGCTGTTCTTCGGTAAGAAAGCGGGTGACAATCCATGGATGCATCCGGGCCTCGAGTGGCGAACAAGTTCGCCGCCGCCGACGGAGAATTTTGAGAAAATGCCCGTCGTCACGTGGGAAGCGTACGAATTTGGCGAAGAAAGCGGTATGGACCTGGAAGCGGCGAGACAGAGGGAGGCCGTGGAAGCCTAATGAAAAATTAAAAGTGAAAAATTAAAAATTCGAGCAGTCTGTGGTCAATTTTTAATTTCTAACTTTTCATTTTTAATTTCTTAAAAATGTCGTCACATTACTCTGACAAATTTGTTTACCATGAGCCGGGGCTGCAGCATCAGTTCGAGGACATGGGCCAGCAGGAAGAGAGCGTCGCGATCGGGATGTGGCTGTTCCTCGCGCAGGAGATCATGTTCTTCGGCGGCCTGTTTACGGCATATCTGGTCTTTCGTTGGAAATTCCCGATGGCATTTGCCGCCGCGAGTAACCATTTGGACGCGTTCTGGGGCGGATTCAATACGCTTGTGCTGATCGTCAGCTCGCTGACGATGGCACTGACGGTCTATTTTGCGCAGAAGGGCAATCGAAACATGCAGGTCGTAATGATCGTGCTGACGATGCTATTTGGCGCGGCATTCCTTGGCGTCAAGGCGATAGAATATACCGACAAATACAACCACGCGCTCGTTCCTGTGACCGGCTGGAACAAGCGCGTCAAAGAGGACAAGGCGGCAAGCCATGCGGCTGAACCGGCAAAACCGTGCTGGGAGGTCGATCACAGTCCCGCCGCGGCTGCCGCGCATAAATACGTCAATCCGCGCGGCGACTTTCAGTGGACCGACTGCTCACTCGTCAAACTTGGCCAGGAGCGTAACTTCCTGACCACGGATGAGAAAGCCGGCTACTTCTCTAACGGCGAGATCGACGTCAATAAGTTTCGCGACAAGGTCCGCATCTTCTTTTACCTGTATTTTGTCATGACCGGGCTGCACGCCCTTCACATGATCGTCGGGCTGGCGATCATGTCATGGCTGCTGTGGACGGCATGGAAGGGCTACTACACGCCGGACTATTATATGCCGGTCGAGATGTCGGGTCTATACTGGCACTTTGTCGATATCGTTTGGATATTCCTGTTCCCGCTGCTGTACCTGTTGGGTCGGCACTTTATGCATTAGGAGAGTAAATGTCGGATAACCATCCAGAAGGGCAGCATATCGGCATTCCCGGTTACCTCGGCGTATTTGCCGTACTCGTGATCGGCACGGTGTTAACTTACGTTGTGGCGACCGTCGATCTAGACTTCATTTTTCCCGGTGCCAACACGCTTGTGGCATTATTGATCGCATTTACCAAAATGACGTGCGTCATGCTGTTTTTTATGCACGTCCGCTGGAGCCCCAGGCTCATCTGGATGGCCGCGGTGGCAAGTTTTTTTTGGCTGGCGATCATGTTTGCCTTTACGATGGGCGATTACTTCACGCGCTCCACGGGCGTCTTTTCGGGTTGACACTTTCTTCTTTGGCTTAGGAATACGCGGAGCGCGAGGCCTTATCGAC
>JAGOWF010000070.1:4335-11432 GCA_018060305.1 Pyrinomonadaceae bacterium | reverse complement strand
TCTTTGTTGTTCAGCGCGAACGCGGGTATGTGGACAATCCGGGCGTGAATTTCCTGGCGAAGTTCCTGAATTTGGAAGTGACGGACGTTTGGGAGACGGTGACATTTTATTCGATGTTCGATCTCCGTCCCGTCGGTCGCCATCACATCCAGATCTGCAAGACGCTGTCGTGCAAGATCATGGGCGAGCCCGACATTACCGGGCATATTTGCTCAAAACTCGGCATCAAACCCGGCGAGACGACCGACGACGGCAAGTTCACCGTTACAATGGTCGAATGCCTCGGCAGTTGCGGCACGGCTCCGATGATGCAGATCGGATTTGATTATCACGAAGATCTGACGTTGGAGAAAGTGGACAAGATATTAGCGGAGTGTAAATAGCGTCGGGACGCAGGCTGCCAGCCTGCGTATCTGAGAAACGCAGGCAAGCTGCCTGCGGGCCGACAAATTATGGAGATCAAAGCGATTGGCTGCGAGCCATTGTCATTAAAGCGGATCGGCATGAAAGATGGTCATACGCTGAAGGTGTATCGCGAGACGGGCGGCTATGCGTCGCTCGAAAAGGCGTTGGGCATGACGCCGGACGCGATCATTCAGGAGGTGAAGGATTCGGCTCTGCGCGGCCGCGGCGGCGCCGGATTTCCGACTGGGATGAAGTGGTCATTCGTCCCGCGTGACTCGCCAAAGCCAAAATACATCGTTTGCAACGCGGATGAATCCGAGCCGGGCTCGTTCAAGGATCGTTATCTGATGGAATTCGACCCGCACGCGTTGATCGAGGGCATGATCATCGCGGGCTACACGTTAGGCTCGAATACAGGTTACATCTACGGACGCGGCGAGTATCGATACCTGCTCGACATCATGGATGTCGCTATCAAGGAAGCACGCGAGGCAGGCATCCTGGGCGACAGCGTTCTGGGAAATAAAAATTTCTCATACGATCTGCATACGCACACGGGTGCGGGAGCATACATTTGCGGCGAGGAGACGGCGTTGCTGTCTAGTCTTGAGGGTTTTCGCGGCCATCCGCGGATGAAGCCTCCGTTTCCGGCTATCGAAGGACTTTACGAGTCGCCGACGATCGTCAATAACGTCGAGACGTTCACCAGCATTCCGCAGATCATCGAGATGGGCGGCATCAAGTGGCGGGACCTCGGCACGGAAAAATCAGGCGGCACAAAGCTGTGGTCGATCAGCGGACATGTCAAGAAGCCGGGCGTTTACGAGCTGCCGATGGGCTACGCCGACATGGAAAAGTTCATCATGAAGGACTGCGGCGGGATGCTTCGCAAAGACAAGAAGCTCAAGGCCGTAATTCCCGGCGGCTCAAGCGTTTACATAATGAATGCGGGCCAGATATTGGGCCAGAACGTAACTCTCGACTACGAAGGCCTCGTCGCCGCCGGCTCGATGCTCGGAACGGGCGGGATGATCGTTATGGACGAGACGGTCGATGTTATGGAATCGACCAAGAACCTAAGCGAGTTTTACAAGCATGAATCCTGCGGCTGGTGTACGCCGTGCCGCGAAGGAACGGATTGGATCGTCAAGATATTTAATCGCATTGCGGGGGGCGGCGGCAAACCTGAGGACGCGCAGCTATTGCTCGACATCTGCGACAACATGGAGGGCAAGTCGTTTTGCCCGCTTGCCGATGCCGCGGCATGGCCGATACAGTCAGCGATCAAACAGTTTCCAGACGATTTTAAGAAGTGGCTCTTTGATAACGTAGGTTCAAACGGCGTCAAGCCGAATGTTCAATAGTGGGACAACGCCTTAAAAACTCAGCTCTCCTTGCGTTGCGGACGGCGGCGGTGCTGTTCGCGCTGTGTTTTTCGGTGTGGGCGCAGGGCAAGGCCCCGGTCATTCTTATCCCCGGCCTTACAGGATCGGAGCTGATCGACAAGCAAACGGACGAGCGTATTTGGATCAGGGCGTTCAAATCAAAGAACGAGGACCTGCGGTTGCCGTTGAACCGAGAGCCTGAGAAAAGTGCTGACAATCTGAGACCCGGCGACATTATTCGTTCGGTCAAGGTCGGCCCGTTTCAGGTCGCGGATTTCTATGGCGACTTTATCAAGGCGATGGCCGTGAACGGCGGCTATCGCGAGGAGAAATGGAACGAACCGTCGGCTCAGGGCTTTGAGGATTCGCTCTACGTTTTTCCATACGATTGGCGCCTCGATGTCGTAACGAATGCCCGCCGTTTGGTCGAGGACGTCGAGGATCTGAAACGCCGGCTCGGGAAACCGCGGCTGAAATTTGATATCGTGGCCCATTCGATGGGTGGGCTGATCGCCCGTTATGCGGCAATGTACGGCGATGTGGACCTTCCGTCAGGCCACCGAAAACCCGCGCCTACATGGGCGGGCGCAAAGCATTTTGACAAGATCATTCTGCTTGCGACGCCGAATGAAGGGTCGGTATCGGCGCTCGAAGGCTTTATGCACGGATATTCCATCGCTGGTCTGCGATTTGATGTCCCATTCGTTCAGGACACGTCGCGATTTACGATCTTTTCGTGCCCATCGGCTTTCCAATTGCTGCCTGCACCGGGGACGATACGTGTCCTCAATGAGAAGCTGGAGCCGGTCGTTGTTGATATCTATGACACGAAAGTATGGTCCAAATACGGTTGGAATCCGATGACGGACCCTGATTTTCTGTCGCAGTTCGGTGCGGCTGAACGCAAGATAGCACCGGCCTATTTTGAGGCCGCACTCGCCCGTGCCAAGACACTGCACAGGGCCCTCGAGGCGGCGGCTGACAAGCCCGGGCCGGTAACGCTTTATGCCATCGGCTCTGACTGTAAAACGGCGCTCGATGCGATCGTGCTTTATCAGGACGGCAAGGGCGACAAGTGGAAGACAGTGTTTTCTCCCAAGGGTTTTACCCGCTCAAACGGAGAAAAGGTGACGGAGAAGGAACTGAGGTCCGTAATGATGGCTCCGGGTGACGGGACGGTAACGCTCCGGTCGTTTGAGGCATCGACCGACGGCAAGTCGATCACGGGCGTAAAAGATACGTTTCTTATTTGCGACAGCCATAGCAAGCTCGCCTCGAACACAAAGGTTCAGGATCGGATCATCGCCTTGCTGGCTGTTGGTTTGGACGATGATGAAGAGAGGCTCGGAAAGAGCCAAATGTAGTGGGGAGAAATATTTATTTTATGGGAAAAGGTGATATGAGAACACGCCGCGGCAAGATCTTTGCCGGAAGTCACGGAAAGACGCGGCCAAAATATAAACGTCCGACATTCATCGCGAGCGCGCCAAAACCGGCGCCAGCGGAAAAACCGGTGAAGAAGCGCACAGCGAAGCGAATCCCTGCGGCCGCATCGGCTGCTGAGGCTCCTGTCGAGGTTGTTGAGACGACGGCTGAGGTTGCCGAGATCTCGGTCGAACCGGTCGAAGTCGTTGCGGATGCACCGGCAGAAGCGAGCGAACCGGCGATTGAGGCAGCGGATGGATCCGCAAATGCAGCGACCGATGCCGCTCCGGAAGATCCGCCGGCCGGTGAAGCTGCGGATGTTGCCGAGGAGCCAAAGGCCGAGGCAGAAGCCGAGGCTGCTGAGGCGTAATGGAATTTTCCGCGTCGCAGTCAGACGGGCCGCATGCGCGACTTGCGAAACTCGTCGGCACTTGGTCAGGAAGCACCAAAACGTGGTTCGAGCCCGACGTGCTGGCTGACGAATCACCGATGACCGGCACGATACGCCCGATCCTCGACGGCAGGTTCGTTATGCACGAGTATTCGGGAAGCATCGAGGGCCGGCCGTTCGAGGGTGTTGCGATCTATGGTTTCGACCTTGCGACAAACAAGTGGCAGTCAGCGTGGATCGACAGTTTTCATATGTCCACGGCGATGATGCTTAGCGAGGGCGACGGTGGAGGCGATTTTAACGTGCAGGGCGATTACTTTGCCGGCGATGGCGAACCGCGTTGGGGCTGGATGACCGAGATCGAACAGATCGATGACGACAATATTGTGATCGCAGCCTACAACATTACGCCGGACGGCTTGGAGGCAAAGGCGACAGAGACGCGATATACGCGAGACGTTTGATGTCAGAGAAGATAAAGCTAACTATTAACGAACAGGAATTTGAGGCCGACAAGGGCGCTCGGCTGATCGATGTGTGCCGTGAGAATGGCTTCGGCATTCCGTCATTCTGCTATTACAAGGACCTCGAACTTCAGGCGTCGTGCCGCATGTGCCTGGTGCGCATCGATAAGATGCCAAAGCTGCAGCCGTCATGCGTCATCAACTGCACCGATGGCATGGTCGTAACGACCAACAGCGAAGAGGTCGAAAAGGCGCAGCGTTCGATGGGCGAGTTTCTGCTTGCTAACCACCCGCTGGACTGCCCTGAATGCGATCGCGGCGGCGAGTGTGAGCTGCAGGAAGTGATCTTTGACTGGGGAGACGTCGAAGAGCGTTTCACTGAACAGAAAAACGTTCAGCCCGAAAAATATTGGTCGCCCGTCATCGCCAACGATCCGCAGCGGTGCATCCTTTGCAAACGCTGCACGCGGGTCTGCCATGAGTGGATGGGCGAGGACGCCATCGAGGCCGGAAATCGCGGCGTCGTCACAGTGATCGGCATGTATGGCGGCTGGCTCAATTGCTCTCAGTGCGGCAACTGTGTCGAGGTATGCCCGACCGGCACGATCCTCGATGCTGTTTATCGGCACGAAACACGGCCGTGGGAGCTCGACCAGACGATCTCAACTGACGTTTACGGTTCTGACGGTATGCAGATCTCGATCGGCTCGCGGGGCGGCAAGGTGCATCGCGTTGTTGCCCGTGACCGCTACGTCAATGGCCTGAACGGCGAGTTTCTCGATGTCAAGGCCAGATTCGGCCACGAATTCATCGACCATCCCGACCGCATCAAGACGCCGCTTGTCAGATATTCAAAGGGCGGCAAGCTGATACCGGCGACGTGGGACGAGGCGGTCAAATTTGCTGCGGACGGCATTAAGAAAGCGGGCAAGGACGTCGGCGTAATCGCCGGCCCGAGGCTGACGAATGAGTCTGTCTTTACGCTGAAGAAGTTTGCGGATGCCGCGGGGACGCTCAACTTCGCCGTATCGGATACACAGGATGTCTCGCCCATTTTTGAAAACCTGAGCGTTCCGCTCTGCACACATAAAGAGATCCGCAACGCCGCGACGATCCTGCTGATCGGCGGTGAGCCTGAGGAAGAGCAGACGTTTACGGCAAAGCAGATACGCCAGGCAGTGCAAAACGGCGGTGCAAAATTTATTTGCATTAACGATACGCCTATCAATCTCGTGCGGCAGACTCGCGCGATGTTTGTCCATGTCAATCCCGGAACGGCAGGTGCATTTGCCCTGTGCGCGGCCGATTCAAAACTCGACTTATCTGCGGCCGAGAAAATGGGCGTGCAGACGGCCGAGATCGACGCCGTTCGTAAGGTTATTGCCGAGACGCAAGGCGACCTGATCGTCATGTTTGGGGGCGATCTGTCGGCAAACGCACAGACGATCATCGCCGCGAGTGCCGCGAATCTCGGCGGTGAGGGCCGCCGCGTGCTGCTCCATCCGCTGGCGCGGCATAACAACTCTGTCGGCGCGCATGACATGATGCCGCGACGAAGGCCGCTCAATGATGTGATCAAGGATTCAAAGGCTCTGTTGATCGGCGGCAGCTTGTCAGAACCGCCGGCGTTAACGGGCGAACAGTTCGTTGTCGTTCAGGAATTATTCCTGACCGAGACGGCCGAGCACGCCGATGTAGTTTTCCCGGCGGCAAGTTTCGCTGAGGCAGACGGAACGTTTACCAATAATGCGGGCAATGTTCAGCGCGTGCGCAAGGCCATCGAGCCGCTGCATCAGTCGAAACCTGACTGGATGATCACGGCGCTGATCGGTCGCGAGATGGGCAGCGACATTGTCGAGGAGTTTTCTGCATCGGCCATTTTCCGCAGTATCGCAGATGCCGTTCCGGCTTACGAAGGGCTGCGTTATCCGGCCCTGAGGGACGAGTCGCGGCCCGTCCAGGCAAAATATGCATTGGCCGAGACTGCGAATATCGCTGCGAATGTCGATGCATTACGTGCCGAGCTCGATGCCATTACACCGAGCCATCGGATAACGGCTGCCCCGCGGATCGGGCACAAGCTGCATCGCCTGACGACGATGACGAGCAAGACGCCGCAGTTTCACCTGCTGGCGAACGGTAATCCGAAACCGGACAATCTGCTCGTTTCGCCGCTCGCGCAGTTCAACCGGGACGGAACGCCGCGTGAGGATTCCCTTGCCGTCGGCGCCTCGGATCGATCGAATCGTATCGGTAGATAGTTGTTATGGAAGAGGTCGTAAAAACCGTATTCCCGTATGCCGTGATCGGCGCAGGTGTTCTCATCGGCTTTCAGATCGTGCTGATGATCGTTGCCTACACGGTGCTCGGCGAGCGAAAGATCCTCGGCTGGATGCAGGGCCGCATCGGCCCCAATCGAGTGGGCCCGTGGGGATTGCTGCAGCCATTTGCCGACCTGCTCAAGTTCATTTTTAAGGAAGATCTTGTCCCGGATAAATCGACGAAGTTCGTTTATTTTCTCGCTCCGCTGGTCGCCTTGACCTGTGCGTTGATGCCGATAGTCGTGTATCCGTTTGGCCCGGCGATCACGACGATCGATTGGAGCTTCCTGCCCTACGGCCTCGGCGATGGCATTAAGATGCTACCGCTCACGATAGCGAGGATCGATGTCGGCGTGCTGTTTGTTCTCGGGATCACGTCGGTCGGTGTTTACGGCATTATGCTCGCGGGCTGGTCGTCGAACAGCAAATATTCGCTGATGGGCGGGCTGCGGTCATCGGCGCAGATGATCTCATACGAGCTTGCGATGGGTGCATCGATCATAGGTGCGGTAATGTTGGCCGGCACACTCGATCTGAACGGCATCATCTTTGCCCAGATACAGTCGCCGTTTCGATGGTTCATCATTCCGCAGTTCATTGGTTTTGTGGTGTTTTTGATCGCGGCCTTTGCCGAGACTAACCGCGTGCCGTTTGACTTGCCGGAGGCTGAGACGGAACTTGTTGCGGGATTTCATACAGAGTATTC
>JAGOWF010000070.1:0-4235 GCA_018060305.1 Pyrinomonadaceae bacterium | reverse complement strand
GGGACTGCCTTATTTTTCTTGTTCGCCGGGTTTGCGATCATGTGCGCCATTTCGATGGTGTATCACAAGAATCCGCTTTACAGCGCGATCTCGCTGGTTGGCGTGTTTATTGCGCTTTCGTGCATTTACGTCACGCTGGCCGCACCGTTTATCGCGGCTGTGCAGATACTGATCTATGCCGGAGCGATCATGGTGCTGGTCGTATTCGTCATTATGCTGCTCAATCTTGACGACGACACGAAGCAAAATCGCCTTCGCTATCTTTACGCGATCGGCGGCGGCCTTGGTGTCGTGCTGCTCGCCCAGACGCTCTTCGTTTTTTACGCGGTGATGCGTGCCCCGCAGCAGACGGTCGATCCGAACACGACGGCGGGCAAGACCCTGTCTATCGGCCAGGCGATGTACACCGACTATCTTCTGCCCGTCGAGATCGTCGGCGTCCTGCTGATGATGGCGATAATCGGGGCAGTAATGTTGGCGCGGCGGCTGGCACAGCCGCAGTTGGAACTAGTGGTCGAGCACGAATCGGATTTGAGGCATGACGAACAATAGCCGTCAGCGGTCAGTTTTTCTGACCACTGGCCACTGATCTATGGAACCGAATCTAGCGAGCTATCTCGCACTGTCAGGCATACTCTTTACGATCGGCACGGTCGGCGTGATATTCAAGCGCAACGCGCTCGGCATGTTTATGTGCATCGAGTTGATGCTAAATGCCGTTAACCTGACGTTCGTCGCCTTTTCTCGTTACTACGCCGACACGACCGGGCAGCTTTTCGTCTTTATGGTAATGAGCGTTGCCGCAGCGGAGGCGGCCGTAGGATTGGGTATCATTATCGCGTTCTTCCGCAACAAGCAATCGGTCGATGTGGACGACGCGAGTATGTTGAAGAACTGATGCTGAACGCCGAGGTGCTGACATTTCAGGAGTTCGTTATGCACGAGCCGCTGCCGTTATCAACGATCCAGGGAGCGATCCTTGAATTTTTGCAAGGACGCGACGATGCGGTTCTCTTCGGCGCGCAGGCCGTCAACGCATACGTCGCTGAACCGCGTGCGACGCAGGACGTGGACATCATGTCGAACCGGGCTCATGAGTTTGCCGAGGAATTGCGACAGTATTTAAGCGATAGATTTCACATAGCGGTCCGAGTTAGAGAGATCCGCGATAAGGGTCTGCGGATATATCAAACGCGAAAGGAGGGGAACAGGCACCTGGTCGATGTGAGGATACAGCCGGAGTTTCCCGACAATGAGATCGTGGAAGGCATCCACATTTTGACACCGCCTGAGCTTATCGCAGCCAAGGTGACAGCATTTATATCACGTTACGGCCAAGAAAAGTCCTGGACCGATCGGCGCGATCTGACGGCGTTGCTGCGGCGATTTCCGACGCTGAAATCGCGAGACGGCGACGTTCAGCGTTTGTTGGTTTCGCGCGGGGTTGACGACAAGGTTCTCTCGTTTTGGTTTGAGATCGTGGATGAGGAGTTGATCGACAAGGACGAGGACGGCGACTTGAGTTTCTAAATGGCAGACAACAACCTCCTAAGCATAATAATCTTCGCCCCGCTGGCCGGTGCCGTTATTAATTGGCTGATCGGCGGCAGGCTGAAGAACGAGCTGTTCAGCGGCGTGGTTGCCTGTGGTGCGATCGCGGTATCGACGGTGGTCGCGTTTATGCTCGCGTTTGGGCACGACGGTGCTCTGCATGCGGACAAGCCGATACTCGACCATATCTGGACCTGGATAGAGGTCGGGCGTTTCAGGGCGGATTTTGCCCTCGGAATGGATCGGCTCAGCGGCATTTACGCGTGTTTTGTCACGTTTGTAGGCCTGCTGATCCACATCTTTGCAACAGGTTACATGAAGGGCGATCCGGGATTCTACCGGTTCTTTGCTTATCTAAACCTCTTTATGTTCGCGATGCTCACGCTTGTGCTCGCGGATAACTATCTGCTGATGTTCGTCGGCTGGGAAGGCGTCGGGCTTTGTTCCTACCTGCTGATCGGCTATTACGTCCAGAAGGATGAAGCGCGAAAGGCGGCAAAGAAAGCCTTTGTGATGAACCGCATCGGCGACTGGGGCGTGCTGATCGGAATTTTTCTCATTTTTACGCTGACCGGTTCGCTCTCATTCTTTGACAAATCGGTTGACGGAGCGCACGTGCAGAGCGTGTTTACATACGTGCTTCACAACATGCACGCCGATCCGTTCACGTGGGGAGCAATCGTGGCCGGCGGGCTGACATCAGTTGGCGTTCTTCTGTTTATAGGTGCGACCGGCAAATCGGCGCAGATTCCGCTGCTGACGTGGCTGCCCGATGCGATGGCCGGCCCGACGCCTGTGTCGGCTCTCATTCACGCGGCGACGATGGTTACGGCAGGCGTTTATTTGGTCGTTCGCTCGAATGCGATCTATCAGCTTGCGCCGACCGCGATGTGGATCATCGCTGTCATCGGGGCCGCGACGGCTATCTTTGCCGCGACGATAGCAATTGCGCAGAACGATATTAAAAAGGTTCTCGCATATTCGACGGTCTCGCAGCTTGGCTTTATGTTCCTTGCCGCGGGCGTCGGTGCGTTTGTCGTCGCGATATTTCACGTGATGACGCATGCGTTTTTCAAAGCGCTGCTGTTTCTCGGCTCGGGCAGCGTCATTCACGGAATGCACCACGAGCAGGATATGCGCAAGATGGGCGGGCTAAAGAAATATATGCCCGTTACCTTCATCACGATGGCGATGGGCTGGCTCGCGATCAGCGGGATACCGATCTGGTCGGGATTCTTCTCAAAGGACGAGATACTTTACAAAACCTTTGCCACCGACAGGTATTTTCCCGCAGGGGCCTTTCCCGGTGAAGAGATACTCTGGATCATCGCGGTCGTAACTGCCGTCCTGACAGCGATCTACATGACTCGGATGATGGTCATGACATTTTGGGGCGAAGAGCGTTGGGCATCTGCGCACGATGAGGCCCATGAGTCCGATACGACGCATACGTCCCATTCCGACGATGACGACGATGCTCACCATGAGTTGCCGCCGAATTTCAAACCGCACGAATCGCCCTGGGTAATGACCGTGCCGCTGATAATTTTGGCGTTCCTCTCGACCGTCGGCGGTCTCATCGGTGTGCCCTATGCGATGAGTTCGCTCGTCGGCATTAAGGATGCGAATTCGTTCGAGCATGTCCTCGAACCTGTCGTTGCCGAGACCGAGATGCCAACGGCCGTTGCCGCACGCGAGGCGGCCGCATCGCACGAGCCTGCGGTCGTGCAGAAGGAACGCCTGCTCGCGGGATTATCGATCATTATGGCGATAGGCGGCATTGCGATCGGCTGGTTCGCATTTCGCCGAACGCCGCTTCGCAAGATGCCGAAGATACTTGAGGAGAAATGGCGGCTCGATGAACTTTATAACGGCTACATCGTCGATCCGATCACAAGCCTGTCGCGAAACGGCCTGTGGAAAGGGTTTGACCTCGGCTTTATCGACGGCATCGTCCACGGCATCGCGCACTTTGTCGTCGAGGTCGGCAACCTCGTTCGCGGCGTTCAGGTCGGATATGTGCGCAGCTATGCGGCTGTGATACTGCTCGGAGCACTGGCGGTGCTTGGTTACTTTATTTATTACGGGATGAAGCTTGTTGGATAGGTTTTCGGTCTTACGTGTTAGGTCTTTGTAAGACCGAAGGCCGAACGACCAGGCCAGACTAGAATGAATTTTATCAGTTCCAATTTATTGACCATTCTCATCCTGCTGCCGCTCGTCGGCTCGATAGTTGTGCTCGCTTATAGGGCATTCTCGAAACAGGAAGGGCAGATCAAGTGGTTGACGTTCGGGGTGACGCTTGTCAACTTCGTGATCTCGCTGGCGTTGTTTTCGCGCTCGGCGGTGGCCGGGCCGAGTGGGTTTTTCTTCGAGCAGAATGTTCCGTGGATCAAGGCGATCAATACGAATTATCACATCGGCGTTGACGGGCTGAGCTTCTGGCTCGTGCTACTGACGACGTTCATGATGCCGATCGCGGTGCTTTCGGCGTGGAATGCGATCGAGAAGAAAGTGACGGCGTTTTACGTATTTCTGCTGCTGATGGAATCGGCGATGATCGGCGTTTTTGTCTCGCTCGACCTATTGGTCTTTTACCTCTTTTTTGAGGCGTCGCTGATACCGATGTTCTTTCTGATCGGCGTTTGGGGTGGCGAGAATCGCATTTACGCGGCGATCAAGTT
>JAGOWF010000069.1 GCA_018060305.1 Pyrinomonadaceae bacterium | reverse complement strand
GAGGGCAACATTTGCGTCCGTGATGCTGGCAAACTGAGACTCAGTATTCGCGTTCGCCTGCTCTGTATTGCCCGGTTTTGAGCCGCAGCCGACTGAGATCAACAGACCGAGAAGGATCAATATGCCGTAAAATTGTCTCATAAACTCAATTATCCCGGCGGAAAAACGAACGGCCGTCCGGCCAGTAGGTGTACATGCAGGTGAAAGACCGTCTGGCCGCCGTTGGCGTTGGTATTGATGACCACTCGATAGCCCTCTGCTGCAAAGCCGAGGCCGCGAGCGATGTCCGCGGCGGTCGTCAGCAGATGGCCGAGCATCGGCCCGTGCTCCTCTTCGGTCTTATCGAGCGAATCAAGGTGCTGTCGAGGGATTATCAGAATGTGCGTCGGAGCCTGCGGGCTCAGATCGTTGAACGCAACGCATCTATCGTCCTCAAAAACGAGCGTTGACGGCAACCGTCCGTCGGTGATCTTACAAAAGATACAGTCTTCCACAGCCATTGACCTGTCGCTTTGATTAAATCACAAGGCGGCGGGTTGGCAAACTCGCATTTAGGCCACCGTTTCCTCAGCCGCGTCATCGAGGTCCGCTTTAATGCGTTCGATATCTGCGCCGAGCGACCGAAACTTACGAACGATCGTCTCGTAGCCGCGGTCGATGTGATAGACGCGGTCGATGGTCGTCTCGCCCTCGGCACACAGGGCTGCTAAGACGAGCGACGCAGACGCCCGCAGATCGGATGCGATGATCGGTGCGCCCATCAATTTCCGTGGCCCGTGAACGATAGCCGTATTGCCCGAGATTGCGATATCGGCACCCATGCGGATCAGCTCCGACGCGTGCATAAAGCGGTTCTCGAAAATCGTCTCGACGACCTGCGATTCACCCTCGGCCTGCGTCATCAGTGCCATATATTGGGCCTGCATATCGGTCGGAAAGTGTGGATGCGGCTCGGTCGTGACATCTTTCGCCTTTAGCCCGCCGGACGAGCATCGAACGAGCAGAGTGCTCTGATTTACCTCGTCGATCTCGACACCGGCCGAGCGAAGATGGTCGATGACAGCGACGAGATGATCTGGCCGGCAGTTCTTGACCTCAAGTTCGCCATGCGTGATCGCGGCCGCCACTAGGAAAGTTCCCGTTTCGATGCGGTCGGGGATTATCGTGTGTTCGGCGCTTCCCATCGCCTCGACGCCGTCGATCTCGATGGTCGATGTGCCCGCACCGCGAATACGAGCGCCCATCTTGGTCATCAATTCGGCAAGGTCTTCGATCTCAGGCTCTTCGGCGGCATTTCTGATTGTGGTGCGACCGTTGGCCAGCGCGGCGGCCATCATTACGTTCTCCGTGCCGGTTACGGTGACCTTTTCAAAATCGACCGTGCTGCCGACAAGGCGCCCTTTTGGAGCCCGTGCCACGACATCGCCGGACTCAAGCGAGACCTCGGCCCCAAGCTGTTCAAACGCCTTTAGATGCAGGTCGATCGGCCTCGTCCCGATGGCGCAGCCGCCGGGCAGGCTGACCTTTGCCTTGCCAAACCGGCCGAGCAGCGGCCCCAGGGCCAGCACGCTCGCGCGCATCGTCTTGACAAGGTGATACGGCGCCTCAAAGATCTCGACATTCTTTGCCGTGATCTTGTGCGTGCGAAGCTCCGGCGTCAGCACCGTCGCGCCGAGGTCCTCGAGCAGCCGTCGCTGCGTGATCAGATCCTTGACATACGGCACATTGTGCAGCGTCACCGTCTCGCTCGATAACAGCGTTGCCGCCAAACATGGCAGGGCCGAGTTCTTTGCCCCGCCGATCTCGATTTTTCCATGCAGCGGTCGCCCGCCGCGAACTACAAACTTATCCATCGCAGTCTCTACTAACGGAGCTGTGGCTACCGCCTTCATCATTCCTTATAGGTTTGAGAAGAAAATGTTATCACAAAACACGGATTTTCAACCGTCCATTGTCGATTTTGTGAACGCACTTTTGTGGCTCGATGGTTCCGAGTCAGATCAGGGTCGATTCCTCGATATTCGTAACCATGATGATGCCGTCGCCCTTTCGCCCGGTCCGGGCGTGCTGCTTGATGGCTGCGACGATAGCCCCGACCATCTCATCCGCGCAGACTATCTCAAGGCGTTTATTGGGCCGAAAAGGATTTATCGCGTCGTCAGGTCGTCGGACCCTCTGTCCAAATCCTTCGGTGTCGGCCACGGTCACGCCGGGGAAATCCTCGATGTCCTCAAAAGCGACGACGAGCCGGTCGATAACAAGCGGCCGCACAACGGCAATTATCAATTTCATAGGTCACACTCCTTCCAGTTCGCCTTCGATATCACGTTCAAGCCAGCCATAAAGCATCGGCAGCAAAAGGAGCTTGAGGACCGTCGAAAGCATAAGGCCACCGATGACCACTGTCGCAAGCGGCCGCTGAACCTCGGCGCCGGCGCCCCTTGCGATCGCCATCGGAACGAAGCCGAATGTCGCAACGAGCGCTGTCATCAAGATCGGCCGCAACCGTGCTTCGGCTCCCTCACGGACCGCTTGAGCAACAGAGCGGCCCTCTTCTCGAAGATTATTTATATTATTTATATAACTGACCATAACCACGCCGTCCAGCACAGCGACACCGAATAACGCGATGAATCCGACACCTGCCGAGATCGAAAATGGCATTCCCGTGACGAACAAAGCAAGAATGCCGCCAACCGCCGCCAACGGTATGCTCGTGTAGATCAAGAGGGCCTGCTTCACCGAATTGAACGTCGTGAACAGCAACACAAAGATCAGGAAAAGCGCAAGGGGAACAACGATCATCAATGTCGAAGTCGCCCTTTCAAGATTCTCAAATTGCCCGCCCCATTTTAGATAATAGCCGGGCGGAAGTTTTATTTCTCTCTCTATCGCAGCCTGTGCCTCGGCAACGAATGAGCCGATGTCGCGGCCTCGAACATTTAGTTCGACGCCGATTCGCCGCCGCGTGTCCTCGCGTGAAATTTGTGCCGCCGCGTCGATGACTTTAATATCGGCAACCTGCGCAAGGGGAACTCGCGAGCCGCTTGGGGACGTGAGCAAAAGATTTTTTATCGACTCGATATTCTTTCCGGCTTCCTCGTTCAGGCGAACGACAAGATTGAAACGCTGCTCGCCTTCATAGACGAGGCCGGCCTCTTTGCCGGCGACGATCGATTCAATCAGGTCATTGACATCCTCGACATTCAGGCCATAACGGGCGATCGCCGCTCGGTCGGGCTTGATCTGCATCTGCGGCAAACCGGATGTCGCCTCGGCCTTGACATCTTCGGCGCCGCGAACCTTTGAAACAGCTTTGACGATCTCATCGCCCTTTTCTTTCAGCGTTTCAAGATCGTCGCCGAACAGTTTGATCGCAACGTCCGAACGAACGCCGGAGATAAGCTCTGCAACGCGAAGCTCGATAGGCTGCGAGAAACTAAAGATGGCCGACGGAACTTTTTCTTCGAGCGCATGCGACATCTTTTCGACAAGCTCCTCGCGCGTCTCTGCAGTCTTCCATTCGCCGTGCGGCTTTAGCTCGATATAAACGTCGGAAAGGTCGATGCTCATCGGATCGGTCGCGACCTCGGCGCGTCCTGTTTTTGAGATTACTTTTGTGACTTCGGGAAATCCACGTAGAACTTTTTCCGCTTCGGTCACGGTGTCGAGCGATTGTGTCAGCGAAACGCTCGGCAGTTGCTGTATCTGCATCGCGAGCGAGCCTTCATCGAGACGCGGTATAAATTCGGCGCCGAGAAACGGGAACAACGCAAAACTCAGCACAACCAATGTCGTTGCTCCCCCCAGCGTAGGCCAGCGATGCTGCATTACAAAGTCGAGCGCGGGCATGTATATCCTCTTTGCCCAGCGAATGATCGGGCTTTCCTTTTCCGCAATATGACCGCGAAGGATGTAGGTCATCGCCGCCGGAACAAAAGTGAGCGAAAGTATCAACGAGCCGATAAGTGCAAACACAACGGTCAGCGCCATCGGGATGAACATCTTGCCCTCGATGCCCGACAAACTCAGTATCGGCAAATAAACAATCGTGATAATCGCCACCGCGAAAACAACGGGCCGACCGACTTCGAGACAGGCTTCGAGGATCGTTCGTTCCGGCGGTTCGCGCGACCCTTCGTGCTGAGCTTCGGCGCGACGGCGCACGGTGTTCTCGACCACGATCACCGCTCCGTCAACGATCAAACCGAAATCGAGTGAGCCGAGGCTCATTAAATTGCCCGATACATTGAAGATTCGCATCATTATCGCCGCAAACAGCATCGACAACGGAATCACGGTTGCCACAAGCAACGCGCCGCGCCAATTACCCAAAAGCACGATCAGAACGAGAACCACTAGGATCGCCCCTTCGATAAGGTTTGTCGCGACGGTCTTTATCGTGCGATCAACCAGTTCCGTGCGGTCGTAGAAAGGGATAAGCTCGACGCCCTTTGGTAAAGACTTTCTGATCTGCTCGACGCGCTCCTTAACGCGCTCGACGACGGTTCGCGTGTTCTCGCCTTTGAGCATCAGAACGATTCCAGCGACGATCTCACCCTCGCCGTCGGCCGTAACAGCACCTTGTCTGACGGTCGAGCCTTGAACGACTTCAGCAACATCACGGACATAGACCGGCACGCCTTCCTTACCGGTTTTGACGACGATGTTCTCAATGTCCTCAGGCTTTTCGACGAGGCCGATGCTGCGTAAAAGATACTGTTCCGAGCCTTTCTCGATGTATGCGCCGCCGACGTTCGCATTGTTCGCGGCAACGGATTCGAAAACGTCACGCAGGGTTAGGCCATATGACTGGAGTTTTTCGGGATCGAGCCTGACCTGATATTGCTTTTCTTTGCCGCCAAAGCTGTTGATCTCGGTTGCACCGGGAACGCCGAGCAACTGACGCCGAACGTTCCAATCCTGAATCGTCCGAAGCGCAGTCGAGTCGTAGCTACCGTCAGAAGATCTGAGTTCGTATTGATAAATTTCGCCCAAGCCCGTCGAGATCGGGCCCATTTCCGGCGAGCCGATGGTTTCAGGAATTTGCTCGCGTGCATCTGACAGGCGTTCGAGCACGAGCTGCCGCGCAAAATATGTATCAACCGAATCGTCAAAAACGATGGTCACAGCCGAGAGGCCAAACTTCGACACCGAACGAATCTCGACGATGTCAGGCAAGCCCGACATCGCGACTTCGACCGGAAAGGTTATCTGCCGCTCGATCTCAAGCGGCGCGAGACTCGGTGCGGCGGTCAAAACCTGAACCTGCACGTTTGTTACATCCGGCACGGCGTCGATTGGTAAATTCTTAAGACTGTAAATGCCAGCTGCGGTCATTGTCGCGACCATCAGCAGGACGATCAGTCGATTAGATACGGAGAAACGGATTAATGCGTCGATCATAAATTATTTCGTTAACTAGCTTTTTTAAGCTCACGGGCTGCACCTGTAAACACGCGAAACGCAGAACGTAAGAAAAGGCATACTAACCCAAGTGCGATGACAATATCGGGCCAGCCCGACTGCGTAAACCACACTGCACTTGCTGCAAAAAAGACGGAGATGTTCGACGCTATATCGTTCCGCGAGCATTCCCAGACAGAACTCATGTTCACATCGTCCTCGCGATGGCGCGTTAGAAGAAACAAACACAATCCATTCGCCGCTAGTGCAAACAAACTGACGACCCCCATAACCTCGAAGATCGGTACTGTTAGGGCTGTCAGTTTATAGCCAACTTGTGCGAGGACGATCAATGCGGCGAACAATATCAAACCACCCTTAAACAAGGCGACGCGCGCTTTAGCTCGTGAAGTTCTATAAACGACGTAAAGGCTTAGCCCATATGTCAGAGCATCGCCCAGGTTATCGAGCGAGTCGGACAGCACCGCCGAGGAGCCGGCGTAGATACCCGCTCCAAGCCCGACAAAGAACATCACGGCATTAATTGCCAGCACGATCTTAAGGGTCGTGCTCTGCCTTTCGCGCAATGCGGCAATTGCACCATCTTTTTCACAACAATCCGCCATTAATGTCCTTCTCCAAGGTCGCCTTTTTGCAGTAGGGTTTTCAGCGTGAAACTTCCTTTTGTTACGACCTTCTCACCCAGCTTCAAGCCACTTTTGATGCGTGTGTAGCCTTCGATCTCACCGCTGGCCTCGATCTCGCGAACCTCGAACGCTCCGTTTTCGTTTTCTCGCGGAATGAACACGACCGTCTTTTCGCCGATTCGCTGAATTGCTTCAGAATTCACGACCAGCTCTTCGCCGGTTGCCGCGTCGGTGCCGCCTTGAAAACCGACCTCGACAAACATTCCGGGCCGCAGCCGCTCACCGGGATTATCGACGGCAAGCCGAACTCTCGCGGTTCGCGTGTCTTCATTGATCGTCGGATCGATGTATGTGACTCGCGCATTGAATCGTTGATTGTTGGTCGTGACCTCGGCGAACGTGCCGATGTTGATGCGGCCAATCTGCTGCTGCGGAACGTTCGCGGTGATCCACACGCTTGAAATGTTCGTGAGCGTAAACATTTGCTGTCCGGTCTGAACGCCCGAACCGACATTGATCAGCCGTTCGGAAACAGTGCCGCTCAACGGCGCCTTTAACGGAACGACGATCATTTTTCGCGCGTCTTCGTCGTTTGCATTAATATTCACTCCGAGTGCTAAAAAGCTGCGTTTCTGATGATTGACATCGATTTCGGCAGTTTTGACTTCGGCCTCGGCCTCCTGAATTTCTTTATTCAGAGTGATGTTGCGCTGAAATTCGTAATCCGCCTGCGCGGTCTTCAGCGCCGTCTCGGCTGCGATCAAATCTTTTCCGGCGCCTGCGCCAAGCTCGATAAGGCGGCGGGTTCGCTTTAATGTAGCTTCGGCCTCGTCGAGACGTGCTTTCGCCTGTAGAACGCCGACACGATTCTCGCTGCGGCGTACACGCTGCAAAGTTTTTCGCGCAATGTCGAGACGATTTTCCGATTCGTGAAACTTGCCGTATGCTTCGGTGATTTCGGTGCTTGCGATCGTCGCCAGAGTTTGTCCGGCGGAAACTCGGTCGCCGATCGACGCGAACACCCGTTCAACGCGGCCCGCAACCAGCGGCGAAACCGTCTGGGTTTGCTGCGGATCGGATTCGACCGTGCCGGTCACGTCAAGAAGAGCGACGGCCGGACGCGAGGTGACCGTTTCGGTTGTAATACCTGCCGACGCGAGAAGTTCGGGATCGAGCTTTACTTCTTTTCCGGTCTCATTTTCCGAATGCTCGTCTTCTTTCTTCTCAACGGTCTCGGTTTTTGCGTCAGACGAACTTCGCGTCGCCAGCCATGCAATCGAGCTGACGCCGATAATGGCTGCGAGGGCAATGGCGATGATCACGGTTGCCCGATTCTTTGTCGATGGTTTAGTAAGGTCGTCGCTCTCGGCGTCGAACTTTTCTTCGAGCCGACTAAGTTCTGCTTCGTCCGCGTCGTGATGACACGTTTCTTCGATTCTGTCGTTGTCTTGCATAAAAATAATTTCCTATTTGAATGAAATTGCGCCGATGGCTATCAAAAGATCGGCGTGAGCGCGATAGCGTTCAGTCAATGTAGTCGTCAAATCGCGATTGGCGTCGAGCAGTTTGCGCTGCTCGGCGATAAGATCGGTGATCTTTAATTCGCCGATCTCGTAAACTCGGCGGATAGTCTCGATGTTTTCGCGAGAGCGCGGCAACACTGCCGTTTCGAGCGTTGCCAGTGCCCGCTTCGCGGCCTCTATTCGATAGAACGCCGCAACGATCTCGCTCTTAACGACTTGCTCGGAAAAGATCCGTCTTTCCTGCGCTTGGCGAATGGCGATCTCAGCCTCTGCTTTTGCACCTTGATTGCGATTGAAAACCGGCAAGCCAATTGAGACTCCAAAGGTCAGACCTCGGTCGCGCTGGAAAAACTCGCCTCGCGGATCGTCAAACCCGGCGCGTCCCTGTGTGTATCGGGCCGTAGCCGATATGTCCGGCTTCGACTGTGAGCGCACGAGACGCAGCCCTGCAGTTGCTAATTGTTCTTCAAGAACCGCAAGACGGATCTCCGGCCGGTTCTTCGATCCCACATCAATGCTCGTTTCCAGAGTTGCAGGCAGAACGGGAAGCGTTGCCGTCTCGATGTCCTCACGCAATGGAAACGGCATCTCGTACGCAACACCGGCATAGTATTTTAGTTTCGAGAGAGCCACTCGAAATCTGCCCTCGGCAAGATGTCGCTGGGCACGCAGGCGTTCGATCTCGGTTTGCAGGAGATTGAGTTCAAGCGGCGCCGATTCGCCCTCGTTTACCCGGATCTGCACGAATTTGACCGTCTGGATATCCAGATCAAGGATCTCGTCAAATACCCTAAGCTCGCGCGATGCAGACAATGCCTCAATGTAATCTGCGATAATACGCACTGTAAGCTCTCTTTCCTTTGAGGTGAGTTCTGCTTCCTGAAGCGTGACCTCCGCCCTTGCAAGCTCGATGCGGCGTGCCCGTTGACCGTAAACCTCCAGAGGCACGGACAGCTCCACGCTCAATTCACGGTCGCCTGGCGAGCCGACAAAACGTCCGCTGGCATGCTCAACTTCCAAAGTCGGATTCGGCCTGAGCTGCGCCTGCGAGAGGCGCGCGCGGGCCTTGTCCACCTCAAGTCGAGCGATCCTGATCTCGCCATTCTCCTGAATGGCTCGGTTGACGATCTCCGCGAGGCCGAACGTCTGCCCATTAGCGACGCCGGCAGACAAAACGATGACCGCCAGGAAAATAAACCTATTCATAAACACCTAGCAATAACTAAAATCGACAATATCGTTCAGGCCACACGGTGACCCGACCGAGAAACATGCGCAGTTGTGGCGACTAGTTACGCTTTTGGCGGTTGCCAGATGGAGTTTTGGAAGGAATACGTGGCCGCGTTCTCATAATCGGTTGCCTGGGCGGCGACCGGTGCCAGTGTCGTTCTCACGGTCACTGTCATCGCGAGACGCGCCTCGGAAACAGGAAGGCTGCAGCAGGAGCAAATACAAAACGGGGAACAAAGGTCGGCGTCGGATCGTGTGTCGGGCTCACCTTCGACATGGGCGATACGCGTTCCTTCGCCGTCGCATGCGCTTAGAAGGCTCGCGATATCCTGACACGGCTGCGTGACGAGAATAAAGGTATAGACGATGAAAAAGAGACTGGCGATCCGCATTCTGTCGAAATTTACATTTTATCTTTATCGAGCATCTCCTGCAACTCGCGCGGAACAGGCATGGGCGCGAAGAACCAGACCTTTGAGCTGCCGATGTTCCCGATCGGATAGATGCCGAGCGGCGTCTTGGTCGCCGCGCCGATGATGCGGATGATCTGTCCCCACATTTCACGTGGTGAATGCATCTTGAAGCCAAGTTTGAGCATTCGCCAGTGAATACGCGTATGTTGGGATGTCGAGGCCTGGCCGAGAACGTGTGCCCGTTCGAGGTGAACAAAGGCATCGTCTAATCGCCCGTCCTCTTCACGGCGACGCGCAGCCTCGATCTCGTTATCGATGTGTTCGCTCAGTTCCGACATGCCTCGATATTGATTGTATGACAGAATCGCGTAATATCGCGTTATAGCATTGAACGAACGGTGAACTCAGCAGTTGAGCAAAGTCCGGAAACTGAATTTGGCGCGGCCGTGATCGCTAATGACGACGCGCGTATCGTCAAGCGCTGCCGCGCGGGTGAGCAGGCGGCGTGGAACGAGCTTGTCGAAAAGTATCAGCGGCTGATCTACGCGATACCGCGTCGTGCGGGACTAACGGAGGAACAGGCGGCCGATGTCTTTCAGGAAGTGTTTGTAACACTGCTTGAGAAGATCGACGCCATTGAGCAGCCCGACCGCATACGGTCGTGGATCGTTACGACAGCAAAGTTCAAGACATGGGGTGTCATTCGCGGGTCAAAGGGGCATTATTCGCCCGAGACCGAGGAAGAGATGGAGGCCGAGATGGCCGCCATCCGCGACAGTGGCCCACTGGCTGACGATATGCTGATCGAATTGGAGGAACAGCACCTGATCCGCGCCGCCCTCACGAAAATAGAGGAACGCTGCCGGACGATCCTGTCGATGATCTATCTGACGGATCCGTCCGCAAGCTACGCAGAGGTAGCGGCGGCCATCGGCGTCGGCGAGACGAGTATCAGCCCGCTGCGTTCAAGATGTCTCAAGAAACTCGAAAAGGAATTGATGAAATAGTGTCTTTTTCTTAGTCACATCGGCACTGTCTGAATGGAGCAAGGGCAATTGGGCCACTGGCGAACAATGAAAAGAACATCCGAACAACGCCTCGAACACATCATCCGACGGATGCAGACCGATACAGCGGTCGATGCACCGGCTGAACTGGTGCAGTTTGCAAAGGGCCTCTACCGCACAAGCGTGGCCGAAAAGTCGCCTTCGCTCATGCAACGCATCGCAGCCGTGCTGAGTGTTGACCTCACTCCCGGACGCGCGGCCTTTGGCGAGCGCTCAGCAACGGGCAGCACGGCCCGACAGATGCTGTTTGAGACGGGCGACAATGCGATCGACCTGCGCGTTACCGCGGTTGGCAAGGGGTTTGATGTTCGCGGACAGATATTAGGCGATGGATTCGAGGCCGGCAGCGTAGGTCTGGGCGATCTAATAACCGAGATCGACGAGAACGGCGGATTTGAATTCAGCGGAGTCTCAGGCGGCGAATACAGCCTGACAGCCAGCGGCGACACACAAGAAATATTTGTTGAGAAGATCATCCTCGGTTAAGAGCCTTCAGAATCCATCCACCAAAAGGCGAAGGGACGCGCGAAACCTTCGCCTTTCCTCATTGTATAATCGGCATGATGCGTCGATCGGCACTAGCCAAACAACTGATCGCGGCGGCAGATAACGCCGAGCGGACACGATTGCTCAGGGCCAATCGCTCCTCTGCCGACGAGCGTCTGGCCGCCGAACTGCGCGATATCTGCTACGCGACGTGGACAATTGATCCCGTCACGGCGCAGAGGGCGTCGTCCGCGGCAAACGCTCTGACGCTGATCGCTGGCTCACCGGTTGTCACCGCGACCGCGCAATGGATAAAAGGCATAGCCGAGATCACGCGAGGCCGATTTGACCAGGCCGTGAAGGCCCTCCGACAGGCCGGTAAGATGTTCGCAGCCCTCGGCCGCGACAACGACGCGGCACAGACCCGCGTCGCCGAGCTTCTCGCTCTCGCCATGCCCGGGCGTTACGAGGAAGCGGTAAAAGCGGGCGAAGCGGCACTGAAATTCTTTGTCAGCACTCGCGACCACCTCGCAGCCGGCAAGGTTGCCATGAACCTCAGCAATGTTGTTTCGCGTCAGGGCCGTCATCGTGACGCGGAGCGTTACGGCCTCGCCGCACGCCGCCATTTCACGCGAGCGGGCGAGGCGACATGGCTGGCGATGGCCGAGAATG
>JAGOWF010000282.1 GCA_018060305.1 Pyrinomonadaceae bacterium | reverse complement strand
TTTGCATGTCCCAGGCGGCGGTGGGGCAGCGTTCGGCACAGAGGCCGCAGTGGAGGCAGACGTCTTCGTCTTTGACCATGACGCGGCCGGTTTTGAGGCCGTCGGCGACGTAGATGTCTTGGGTGAGGTTGAGGGCCGGGACCTTTGTGCGGGTGCGAAGGTCGCTCTCGTCGCCGTCTGCGGTGAACGTGATGCAGGCCGTCGGACATATATCGACGCACGCGTCGCATTCGATGCATTTGGGGGCGTCGAAGACCGTCTGCACGTCGCAGTTGAGGCAGCGTTTTGCTTCTTCGTAACCGGCGAGCGGGTCGAAGCCAAGCTCGACCTCCTGCTTGCGGTTGATGAGCGTCTTTGTCTTTGGTGCCTGCGGGACGATAAGCCGGTCGTATTCGTCGATCTCGCTGTCGTACGCCCATTCGTGGATGCCCATCTTTACGGAATGCAGATTCGTGTGCGGGTGCAGCCGTTCGGTGAGGAGATTCTTTTTGTGGCAGAAGAGGTCGATCGACACAGCCGCTAGGTGCCCGTGGGCAACGGCGGTGATTACATTTTCGGGCCCGAACGCAGCATCGCCGCCAAAGAAGACTTTGGGATGCGTCGATTGGAAAGTGGTTTTATCGACGACGGGCATTTCCCATTTGTCGAAATCGACGCCGATGTTCCGTTCGATCCACGGGAAACTGTTTTCCTGGCCGACGGCAATCAACACGTCGTCCGCCGGGAAGAAAACGTCGGGCTCGCCAGTCGGAACGAGTGTGCGCTTGCCGTTCTCGTCGTACTTGGCTTCGACCTTTTCGAAGGTCATTCCGACGAGACGATACTTCACTGGAGCGCTGGCGTCCCCGCCTGCAATAAGCGACGCTTCGTCGCTCAGGTTATCGCCGGCTTCGGAAGCCTCGCCGGCGGGCAGGCGAGACGCCTGCGCTCCAGTCGGTTCGACGACAAACGCCTTAGGCACGTGGTTGTCGATGATCGGGATGTCTTCGTGTTGGGCGTCTTCTTTTTCCCACGGGCTCGCTTTCATCGAGGCGAACGGCGAGCGGACGATGACCTTTACGTCTTCGCCGCCAAGACGACGAGCCGTGCGGCAACAGTCCATTGCCGTGTTGCCGCCGCCGAGGACGATGACGCGTTTACCGATCTTCGAGGTGTGTTCAAAAGCGACCGAGCCGAGCCAGTTGATGCCGATATGGATATTCGCGTCGCCTTCGTGACGTCCCAGAAGATCGGGAAGGTCGCGTCCACGCGGCGCGCCTGTGCCGACAAAAACGGCGTCATAATCTTGTTCGAGTACGCCTTTCAAACTATCGACGTAATGCTTGAAGTGCGTGTGAATACCGAGCCGCAGTATGTAATCGACCTCTTCGTTGAGAACCTGCTCTGGCAAGCGAAATGACGGTATCTGCGAACGCATAAAGCCGCCGCCGTGCAGATTCTCATCGTAAAGATGAATCTCGTAACCGAGTGGGGCCAGATCACGCGCGACTGTCAAGCTCGCAGGCCCGGCCCCGATCAGCGCGACCTTTTTGCCGTTAGATTCAAACGGCCCTTGCGGCATGTATGGGATCACGTCGTCGCGATTGTCAGCGGCGACGCGTTTGAGACGACAGATCGCGACCGGCTCTTCATCAATGCGACCTCTGCGGCACGCCGGCTCGCAAGGCCGATCACACGTGCGACCCAAGATACCTGGAAACACATTCGAGTCCCAGTTGATCATATACGCCTCGGTGTATCGGCCGTCGGCGATGAGGCGGATGTATTCCGGCACCGGCGTGTGTGCCGGACAGGCATATTGACAGTCGACTACTTTATGAAAGTATTCCGGATCGGTTATATCGGTGGGTTTCACTGTGTAAAGTTCCTTATAAGTCAGTATTTTACAGCAAGGCAATGAAAAATGAAGCTGTAAACTTAGGCCGACTTAAGTTATTATAAATTGCCGCACTCGATAGCGCGGCTTCCCTTCAAATCAATGCCCGAAATTTTGATCTACGTCCTCGTGTTCGTTATCGGCGCGTGCATCGGCAGTTTTTTGAACGTCGTTATCCATCGAGTACCCAACGAACAGTCGCTCTTTCCGTCATCAAAATGCCCAAATTGTGACACCGCGATCAAGCCGTGGCATAACATCCCGATCCTTGGTTGGCTTCTGCTCGGTGGCAAGTGTGCCAACTGCAAGGTATCGATTACCGCGCGCTATCCGGCGGTCGAACTCTTGACGGCGCTGCTCTTCTCGCTAGTCTATTGGCAGATCGGGCTTACCGTATATCTGCCTGTCGCATTGGCGTTTACGGCGGCGATGATCGCGCTTGTTTTCATCGACGCCGAGCACATGATCCTTCCGAATGTGATCACGTATCCGATGTTCGTGCTCGCCTTGATCGTAAGGGTTGCCCTGCCGATATCTTTGGGGTATGTCTTTTCGGACACACTGTATTCGCCTATCATCAGTCTTTCTGCCTGGCCCGCGTGGGCCGTTAGCCTGGCCGGTGCGCTATTCGGGGCTCTGATCGGCGGCGGTTCGCTATGGCTTGTTGGAGCGATCTGGAAGGCATTGCGCGGCGTCGATGCGATGGGTCTCGGCGATGTAAAGCTTCTCTTCGCTGTTGGGGCCTTGCTTGGCTGGCGGCTGACGCTGCTGACGATCTTTCTCGGAGCCTTCACGGGCGCACTTGCCGGAATTGTCGTTGTGCTCAGGCAGAAAGATCGCAACCTGCAAACGCAGATACCGTTTGGCATCTTCCTCGGGATCGGCTCGATCGTAGCGATGCTTTTCGGCGAGCAGATCATCCAGTGGTATCTGGGCCGATTCTAGCGGGCGGCCGCCTTTACACACTCCCGATCGCAGCGATACACTCCGCGGCCGAGACTGACTGCCTTCGATTCCGGTATGCGGATCCCGCAGCGCGAACACTCGACCAATGCCCCGGCCGATCGCTCTCCCGCCACTTCTGGCCGTCGGTGCGCCTCCTTTAGTGCCTTCGCAAAACCGATACCTCCGGATATCTGCTTTCGATACCTTACGACGGTCAGTAGGAGCAGAACGGCGAGAATCGCTAGTATAAATAGTGCTTCGCGCATCTATTTTGCAAGGCCGCTCTTCGCGCCGGCTATCATGGATGTTAGGTCGGTAATTGCCGGGTTGGATGGATTGATCTCACGAAGCTTTGCCAGGACTCGCTCGGCATCAGCGACCTTGCCCTGCTTGACGTAGATCTCTACAAGAAATTGCATCGACCGATCGTGACGGGGATTTGCGTCGGCGACCCTCTTTAATTCCGCGGCAGCCTTTTCGAGGTCAGGTGTCGGCTGGACAAAATACGAGATGCCAAGGTCCGCTCGAACGTCAGGATCCTCGGGCCGGATCGCTAGGGCTTTCTGGTAGATCTCGCGTGCGGTCTCAAAGCCCTTCTGATCGCGCTTCGCAAAGCCAACGTCGAAGTGCGCATGGCCGAGTGCCACCAGCACTTCAAAAT
>JAGOWF010000068.1:2495-11465 GCA_018060305.1 Pyrinomonadaceae bacterium | reverse complement strand
CAGCGCATGCAGCGCTGCGGCTGCATCATGTTGCGTTGGTAGTATTGTTGCTGTTCCTTTTCGCTAAAGACGAATATCTCTTTGCACTGAACGCACGATATCTCGATGTCCGGCATCGCATTTACCTCCTCGTCGCTATTTGGTTATGGGGAAGTTTATCACATCGCAGCTAACGGCTTAATTCCGTAACATGATTTTTGACGGTCATGCCTAGTGTGTCGAGGTTGTAGCCACCCTCGAGACACGAGACTATTCGCCCCGCACAGATTTCGGCCGCCCATTCCTTGAGCGTAGCGGTCATCGAACCAAAATCATCATCTTCGAGTCTGAGCTGACCGAGCGGATCCGTCAGATGGGCGTCGAATCCGGCCGAAATCATTATCAGGTCGGGCTTAAACTGCCTTGCAATGTCCCAGATCGCGGCCTCGAACATTCGCTTTTGCTCGTCTGCGCGGGTTTCCGCACGAACAGGCACGTTCAGCGTCGTTCCCAGTCCGCGTCCGTGGCCCGTCTCGCCGCGGCTGCCCGTTCCCGGAAACCATGGATACTGGTGCATCGAGAAAAAGAACACGCTCGGGTCGTTATAAAAGATGCCCTGTGTCCCGTTGCCGTGATGCACGTCCCAATCGATGATCGCGACTCGGTCGATCTCTTTGTAGCGGTTCTGGGCATGCCGCGCGGCGACGGCGACATTGTTGAAGAGACAAAAACCCATCGCGCGCTCGGCCGTCGCATGATGACCCGGCGGCCTGACCACGACAAAGGTGTTATCCGCCTCACCCTGCATCACCGCATCAACGCCGGCAACCGCGCCGCCTGCTGCAAACAGCGAAGCGTCGAACGACTGCATCGAGATAGTTGTATCGGCATCAAGGCGATCTAGCCCATGCTCAAATGCACCCTCGACTCGCTTGTAGTGCTGAGCCGAATGCGCCGCCTGCACCATGCCTTTTGACGCCTTTTCTGGTGTGATCTCTATCAGGCTTGACCAAAAGGACACGTCCGCCCTGAGAGCCGTCATCACAGCCTCATAGCGCAGAGGCGTCTCGGGATGCCCGAGGCCCGTATCGTGCTTTGCATATATCGGATGATGGATCAGGCCCGTTTTCATTTGATTCAGTTTATAGTTAATAGTTGGTAGTTAGAAGTTCTGGTTGCGTTAATAGCATATGGCCAACCTCACAAGGATCCAGGCAATAGATTCGCACACAGGCGGCGAGCCGACGCGTGTCGTGACCGGCGGTTTTCCGGGGCTTGGTTCGGGTTCGATGGCTGAACGGCTTGAGGCCTTTCGTCGCGATCACGATGTGCTGCGAAGAGCGGTCGTTTGTGAGCCTCGAGGACACGCCGCGATCGTCGGCGCCTTGGTCTGCGCACCGGTCGATCCAGCCTCGGCTGCCGGCGTGATCTTCTTCAATAATGTCGGCTATCTCGGCATGTGCGGCCACGGCACGATCGGCCTTATCAAAACGCTGGAATACATGGGGCGGATTTCGACCGGCGTTCATCGCATCGAGACGCCGGTCGGCGAGATCGAGGCAGAACTTAATATGGACGGCTCCGTGACGATCACGAATGTGCCGAGTTACCGATATCGAAAGGCTGTCACCGTTGATGTGCCCGGCTACGGCGTAGTGTCGGGCGATATCGCATGGGGCGGCAATTGGTTTTATCTTGTTGGCGACCACGATCTTAAGGTCGAACTCGCGAATCTTGCGGCGCTGACCGACATTGCGGTCGCAATCAGAGCGGCTCTTCGCGCGAATGGGATCACCGGCGTTGACGGGGCCGAGATCGATCATGTCGAGTTATTCGCATCGACGCCAATGGCCGACAGCCGCAACTTCGTTCTGTGCCCCGGCCTTGAATACGACCGCTCGCCATGCGGCACCGGCACTAGTGCAAAGCTCGCGTGCCTTTATGCCGACGGTAAACTGCGCGAGGGCGAGATATGGCGACAGGAGAGTATCGTTGGGAGTAGTTTTGAGGGCAGCGTAAAGGTCGAAGGCGACAAAGTTATCCCTGTGATCACAGGAACTGCACACATAACGGCAAGGCTCGAGCTGATACTCGATCCGAATGACCCGTACAGATTCGGGTTCTCAGCATGAAGTTTGACGTCGCAATTATCGGGGCCGGTATCGTCGGGGCAGCTTGTGCAGCAACCCTGTCGGGTGAAGGTCTGAGCGTCGTAGTGATCGAATCGCGAGGCGTAGCGTCGGGAACGACCTCGACTGGCATGGGCCATATCGTCGTGATGGACGACAGCGACGCACAGTTTGCCCTGACGCGCTATTCGCAGGAACTGTGGAATGAACTCGTGCCGGAATTGCCCAACTCGGCGGAGTTCGAGAACAGAGGCACTATTTGGGTCGCAGCCGACGAGGAGGAATTGGTCGCGGTGCGGCGAAAGCGCCGATTGTATTCAGAACGCGGCATCGGGGCCGAAGTCCTCGACGAACGATCACTTAGCGAAGCCGAGCCGAATCTTCGAGCCGGATTGGCCGGGGGATTGCTCGTTGCGGGTGACAGCGTTGTGTACCAGGCGATTGCGACATCATTTCTGATCGACAAGGCCAAGAGCAATGGAGCCGAGCTGCGCATTGGAAGCGCGGCGGTAGAGATAATGGCGAACGGTGTGCGATTGGCGAATGAGGACGTCGTTTATGCCGAAAATGTCGTCAACGCTGCGGGTGTCGCCGCTGCCGGGCTATCTCCATGCCTGCGGATCGCAAAACGCAAAGGCCACCTTGTAATTACCGAGCGATACCCGAGTTTCGCCCGCCATCAACTCGTCGAACTCGGTTATCTCAAGTCGGCTCATGGTTCGATGGATGATTCTGTTGCATTCAACATCCAGCCGCGCTCGACCGGACAAATGCTCCTCGGGTCGTCTCGGCAATTTGGCGCCGACGATGGCAGTATCGACCACAAGATCCTCCGTCGGATGACTCATCGGGCGTTCGAGTATATGCCGGGCCTTCGTACTATATCGACGACTAGGGTGTGGACGGGGTTTCGCCCTGCCACGCCGGATAATCTGCCGTATATCGGCAAGGTGCCGGTTCGAGGGAATATATTCATTGCGGCCGGGCACGAGGGCCTCGGCATCACCACGTCACTCGGCACGGCCGAGCTTATTGCCGACGTGATCCTTGGCCGCGAGTCTGTGATCGACCCCGGGCCTTATTTGCCGACAAGAGAGATAACACAGCATTGATCACCATTACCGTCAATAATCGGGCCATCCGCGTTGAGGAAGGGACAACAGTCGCGGCGGCGGTCATCGTTGCCGGGGTCGGCGGCTTTCGCCGTTCGATCTCCGGCGAGTCTCGCGGGCCGCTGTGCGGGATCGGTGTTTGCTTTGAATGCCGCGTGACCATTGACGGCGTTTCGCTCAGCCGAAGCTGCAACGTGCTCGCGGCTGATGGCATGGAGGTCGTGGCCGATGGATAGCATCAACGCCGAAGTCCTCGTGATAGGCGGCGGGCCCGCGGGGCTGTCGGCCGCGATCGCCGCGTCGGAGAGGTCGAACGTCGCCATCATTGACGACAATCCGCACCTCGGCGGCCAGATCTGGCGTGCCGAGATGGGTCAAAGGTCGTCGGACGCACGTCGGCTGATCGACCTATTAGATTTGGGCCGTGTATCCATAATTAACAATGCACAAGTTTTTGGCTCTCAAAGCGATGGGCGCTTGCTGGCCGAGACGCCCGCGGGACGCCTCGAACTGCGCTTTGACAGACTCATCCTCGCTACAGGTGCTCGCGAACTTTTCTTACCGTTTCCCGGTTGGACGTCGCCGAATGTCCTCGGTGCCGGCGGCCTGCAGGCGATGGTCAAGGGCGGACTTAAGATCGCGGGCAAGCGCATCGTCATCGCCGGAACAGGCCCCCTGCTGCTCGCTGTTGCCGACCATCTCAATGCGAAGGGTGCAAAGATCGTGCTCATCGCTGAGCAAACGTCCGCGGCCAAAATACGACGCTTTGCTCGCGGCCTTTGGCGACAGCCGGTCAAAATGGTTCAGGCGGCAGCGTTGAGGGCGAGGCTCGTCGGCGTGCCGTATCGGACGGATTCGTGGGTCACGGCGGCCGATGACGGCAAGGTCGATCTGATGTGCAAGGGCTTGCGCCGGACGATCGATTGCGATTATCTCGCGTGTGGGTTTCATCTCGTCCCGAATCTCGAACTTGCTGACATGCTCGGCTGCGAGATCGCGGCGGGCGTTGTCCACATCGATAACTTTCAACAAACCTCGCGTTCAAATATCTTGTGCGCAGGTGAGTCGACCGGCATCGCCGGTGTCGAATCGTCGATCGTCGAAGGGACCATCGCAGGCCTCGCCGCGACGGGGCAAATGGACGCTGCCCAGCTCCATTTTCCGGAACGCGATAGAGCTCGTCGATTTGGCGAATTGCTTAACCGCACGTTTGCCCTGCGAAATGAACTCAAAACTCTTGCCGATCCCGATACCATCGTATGCCGCTGCGAAGATGTCGAGTTTGGCCGATTGACGGAATTTACGTCATTTCGCGATGCCAAGCTCCAAACGCGCTGCGGCATGGGAGCCTGCCAGGGCCGCATTTGCGGTGCCGCGACGGAATTTCTCTTCGGCTGGGAGCGGCCGAACGTGCGGGCGCCGATCTTTCCGGTTAAAATGGGGAATCTATGACGATGGAATGGCAAGGCGTAATGCCCGCGATCACGACGTGCTTTGATGATGGCCTGAATATCGATCATGCGTTTACGGCCAAACACGTAAATTGGCTGGTTGATAACGGCTGCACCGGAATAGTGACCAACGGCTCGCTTGGCGAGGGCGGCACGCTCACGTTCGATGAGAAGGCAGCGCTCTGGAAGACGGTCGTCGGTGCTGTTGGTGAACGCGTGCCGGTCGTCGCGTCGATAGCGTCAATGACGACCGCTGACGCCTGTGGACAGGCCGTCGAAGCTGCCTCTGCCGGCTGCCGCGGCCTTATGCTGCTGCCGCCCTATGTCTATCGCGGCCGTTGGCGTGAAATGAAGTTCCATATAGCCGAGATCGCACGCTCGACACCGCTTTCGTGCATGCTCTACAACAATCCTGTCGCTTACGGCACTGACTTCTTGCCCGAACAGGTTGCCGAGATCGTCGAGGAGATTCCTAACATCCATGCCGTTAAAGAATCGAGCACTGACGTCCGCCGCGTGACGGCTATCAGAGCACTCTGCAGCGACCGGCTCAAGATATTCGTCGGCGTTGACGATCTTCTGGTCGAGGGAATCAACGCAGGTGCAGCAGGCTGGATCGCAGGACTCGTCAACGCCTTTCCGCGCGAGTCCGTTGATCTCTTCAATTACGCGATCAACGGTGAGACGAAAAAGGCCCGAGCTCTCTACGAGTGGTTCCTGCCGCTGCTCCGGCTCGATACCGTTCCTAACTTTGTCCAACTTATCAAGCTGGTTCAGGAAAAGGTCGGCTGGGGATCAGCCCGCGTCCGCCCGCCGCGCCTCGAATTGATCGGTCAGGAATTGGCTGAAACGCTCGCGATCATTGATCACGCACTTGCGACACGGCCAGGCATTGCAGAAGCCCGAGCATAGGCGAGGGCGATACGTTCAGCGTTGTGTCTATCGCCCTTGCCTACGCGCGGGCTTGCGCAACGCATAGCGAAAATGGAAACCAGACTTTTAGGAACGTCAATTATCGGTCACGCTCGCGGTAGCGAGAGTGGCGACGTATTCCGCGCCTTTGACCCAACTACAGGCGAAGCCGTCGAACCACCGTTCCACTCCGCCACACTCGAGGAGCTCGACCATGCCGCCGCCATTGCCGATTCCGCTCGCATTCCGTTCGGCAATGTTCCCGGCCGCGACCGCGCCGTTTTCCTGCGAAAGATCGCTGAAAACATCGAGGCCCTCGGCAACAACCTGATCGAACGTGCATCGCTCGAAACGTCGCTGCCGAATGCCCGTTTCGTGGGCGAGCGTGCCCGCACGTGCGGGCAACTTCGCATGTTTGCTGACCTGCTCGATGAGGGTTCGTGGGTCGATGCTCGCATCGACCATGCTATGCCCGACCGCGAGCCGCTGCCAAAGCCGGATGTGCGCTCGATGCTAAGGCCTATCGGCCCCGTTGCGGTCTTTTGTGCCAGCAATTTTCCGCTTGCCTATTCCGTCGCAGGCGGCGACACGGCATCGGCCCTTGCGGGCGGATGTCCGGTCATTGTCAATGCTCATGTCGCTCATCCCGGCACTGCCGAACTCGTCGGTATCGCCGTTGCCAATTCCGCAAGGGAATGCGACATGCCCGAAGGCACATTCAGCCTGCTGTTCTCGTCCGGGTACGAGATTGGGCAAGCACTTGTCAAACATCCTGCGATCAAGGCCGTCGGTTTTACCGGTTCGCGTCGCGGTGGCCGTTCTTTGATGGACATAGCCGCCGCACGGCCCGAGCCGATAGCTGTGTATGCCGAGATGAGTTCGGTCAATCCGACGTTCATCCTTCCAAGCGCGATTCGCGAACGCGGTGATGCCATCGTCGCTGGGCTTCATGCATCGGTTACCGGCGGCGTGGGACAGTTCTGCACAAAGCCCGGCCTCGTCTTTGTTCCTGACGACGAGCCGACTGATATTTTCTTGTCAAAGATCCGCGGACTAGTGACCGCTACTGAGCCAGCACCACTGTTGACCAGCGGTATCCGACGAACCTATGTAGATGCCAGCGAAAAGCGCGAGAGTGAGGTCGAGATCGCTGCCGCCAACAGCAAGAGCGGACTTGATGGATTTGCCGTTAATCCTTCGATCTTTGAGACTTCGGCTGTTACGTTTCTCAATACGCCTGATCTCAACGAAGAGATCTTTGGGCCGACCACGCTGCTCATTCGCTCGAACGACCACGACGAATTGCTGGCCATCGCCCGCTCGCTCGAAGGCCAGCTTACGGCATCCGTGCACGGCACCGAGCGGGACCTTGCCGAATACGCCGACCTGATAGCCATCCTCGAAACTAAGGTCGGCCGCCTGATCTTTAACGGCTTTTCGACCGGTGTCGAGGTGTGTCCGTCGATGGTCCACGGCGGCCCATATCCGGCGACTTCCGACGGCCGTTCGACCGCGGTTGGAACGCGAGCGATAACGCGATTTGGACGTCTCGTCAGTTATCAAAACTTCCCCGATGCCTCGCTGCCCAATGAACTGAAAGAATCGAACCCGCTCAGCATCGCCCGCCTCATTGATGGGAGGATGGGGAGCTAGCCACGAATTACACAAATTGCACGAATCGGGCAAATCCTTCCATTTGTGTAATTCGCGCAATTCGTGGCTAACTTCTTTTACCGCGCAAACACCTGAGCTATATCACCGAACGCCTTGAACTCAAGGGCGTTGCCGCTCGGATCGAGGAAGAACATTGTCGCCTGCTCGCCAACCTCGCCTTTGAACCTGACCTTCGGCTCAATGATAAACTCGATGCCAGCCGTTCGCAGCCGTGTCGCCAATATTTTCCACTCATCCATCGACAGGATCACGCCGAAGTGCGGCACCGGCACATCGTCGGAGTCGACTGGATTATGCATCCGCACGCCCGCGGCCTCAGGCGCGAGGTGCGTCACGATCTGGTGGCCGTATAGGTTGAAATCGATCCAGCGCTCGGAACTGCGGCCTTCTTCACAGCCGAGTAGGCCGCAATAAAAGTTACGTGCTGCGTGGAGATCGTTGACCGGAAATGCCAGGTGAAATGGATGCGTCATCTTGTGCTAACCTCATTCTCAATGCTCGAAACGGTCGAAAACTTTCTTGCCGCTTTTGCCGCGAGCCTTTCCGACGGGACTTTCGTTAAGGCGACTCT
This sequence comes from Pyrinomonadaceae bacterium, assembly GCA_018060305.1. Taxonomy (GTDB): domain Bacteria; phylum Acidobacteriota; class Blastocatellia; order Pyrinomonadales; family Pyrinomonadaceae; genus OLB17. The sequence continues at coordinate 3,637 of JAGOWF010000068.1, read as the reverse complement.
CGGCAATTATAAGGGCAGCGACGCGCACCTGCAAAAACTGAACATTCGCCTGATCGATACCAAAAAGGGACGTCGCCTGTTCTTTCTCTACAAATACGATACTCGCGACACGGCGAAGAATTTCGCCTTCGCGGAGGGTCAAGATCTCATTGCCAAATACCTTGCGGGCGAGTTTTTCAGCGGCCATTTGTTTACGACCACTGCTGACCATCAGATTGAGATCGGCAAAAAAGGCCGTTCGCGGCTGAACGTTGCCAAACCCACGTTTAAAGTCGCCCCAGTCCTCTCGCATGACCGGGAAAAGGCCGTGTTTGTCGATAGACTCGCAAATTATCTGTACGCACTTGGGATAACTACCGACCGCGGCGACGTGCGCGACAAGCAACAGGACAAGTGGCGACAGGTCAACAAGTTTGTCGAGACGCTCGCAAAGCTGGTTGACAGGTCGCGGCTTGCCGGTCGTCAGTCGCTCCGCATCGTCGATATGGGCTCGGGCAAGGGCTATTTGACGTTTGCGGCTTACGATTATTTTGCGAATGTTCGCGGCCTCGCCGTTTCGATGACGGGCGTCGATACGCGGACGGAGCTTGTCTCGCTGTGCAACGACATCGCGGCGGCGAGTGAATTTGACGGCCTGCAGTTCGTTGAGGGAAGTATCGACAGTTTTTCGCCTGAAGGCGTCGATATCATGATCGCCCTGCACGCGTGCAATACTGCGACCGACGATGCCATCTACAAGGGCATCATTGCCAAAGCCGAGTTGATCGTCGTCGCGCCTTGCTGTCATCAGGAACTTCGCCCGCAGATACAGCCGCCTGAGATGTTTCGAGACGTCCTGAAGCACGGTGTAATGCTCGAACGCGTCGCCGAGACCGTGACCGACGGCATTCGCTCGCTCCTGCTCGAACGCAGTGGTTACGCGACCAAGCTCTTCGAATTCGTCAGTGTCGAACATACGCCGAAAAACAATATGCTTATCGGAACCAGAGTCGACCGACGGGCCGATGCGGCCCGATTTGATGAGCAGATCGCTGCGATCAAGAACCTTTACGGGATAACCGGACAACGTCTGGAATCTCTGCTAACGGGTGTCACGGCCAAAAACTGATCCAAAGGGATTTCCGTATAACAAGCAGATGCCG
>JAGOWF010000068.1:0-2395 GCA_018060305.1 Pyrinomonadaceae bacterium | reverse complement strand
TTTGATGAGCAGATCGCTGCGATCAAGAACCTTTACGGGATAACCGGACAACGTCTGGAATCTCTGCTAACGGGTGTCACGGCCAAAAACTGATCCAAAGGGATTTCCGTATAACAAGCAGATGCCGAGACGTGGAGAATGGTATATTCTGCTACTAGTCGCTTGATGAGAAACCTGTTCCCGCTGTTGCTGATCTTACTGCTATCGATGACGGCCGTTCTGGCTCAGGACGACCCCACGCGGTGGAGCTTGTCATTCGACGACAAGGCCCGCACAGCTTCGCTAAAGGTCGAGATCGATGCAGGGTGGAAGCTCTACGCACTCGACCAGCCGCCGGGCGGGCCATTCGCGACAACGATCAAGGTCACGGACAGCACGCTGTTTGAAGTCGCGGGAAAGATCGAGTCGCCAAAACCGACGGTAAAGCCTGATCCGCTGTTCGTCGGCCTTGACGGTAAGGCACTAATAACGAAGTACTTTACCGAAACCGCGATCTTCAAGATCCCGCTGAGAGCGAACGCAGATTCGACCCGTGACAACTTGTCGATTGACGTTCGTTTTCAAGTCTGTAACGACACTTTTTGTCTGCCGCCAAAGACAGTTCGGGCAACGATCGCCGGCGCGCAGGTTGTCAAGAGCCTGTTTAGCGATTCGGAGCCGAAGGACGCATCGCCATCGCCTGCCGCGAGCAATCCACCGAAAGGCACGAACAACCAGCAGCCGACCGACCTCTGGCCGTTCATCTGGCTGGCGATCACGCTGGGCGCATTGTCGCTGCTGACGCCGTGCGTTTTTCCGATGATCCCGATCACGGTGTCATATTTTACGAATCACGCGGCCGGCAACAGGGCAAAGTCGGTCAAGTTGGCGCTGATCTATTCGCTTGGCATCATCGCAACGTTTACGCTGCTCGGAATGCTGCTAGCGATCTTTGTCGGGGCGGCCGGTATTAACCTGTTTGCGGCAAATCCGTGGATAAATTTGCTTATCACGGCGATCTTTCTCTTCTTTGCTTTCAACCTGTTCGGTGCTTACGAGATAACGATCCCGACAAGTGTTCTCACCAGGCTAGACCGCCTGACGCGCAGCAAAGAGGGCGAGGGCAGCGGTATTGTCGGAGCCCTGCTGATGGGGTTGACGTTTACGCTGACGTCGTTTACATGCACATCGCCGTTCGTCGGAACGATCCTCGTTTCGGCCGCGCAGGGCGAATGGCAGATGCCGTTGATCGGTATGCTGGCGTTTTCGAGCATTTTTGCGCTGCCGTTCTTTGTGTTGGCGCTCGCGCCGCAACTTGTTTCGCACATGCCACGAGCGGGCGGTTGGATGAACTCGGTCAAGGTGGCGATGGGATTTCTCGAGGTCGCGGCTGCGATGAAATTCATCTCGAACGTCGATCTCGTGTGGAAATGGGGTATTTTCACACGCGATGTCGTGCTGGCGGTCTGGATCGCGCTTGGCGTTGTACTGGCGCTGTATCTGTTGGGCAAATTTCAGTTGTCGCATGATTCAAAGCCCGAACGGCTCGGCGCTTTGCGTATGTTTTCGGCGGTTGTGACTTTCGCCGTCACATTATATCTTTTGACGGGCCTTTTTGGTGCTAAGCTCGGTGAACTCGAATCATTTCTGCCGCCGGATCTCGGAAAGTCATCGTCGCGGCTGCTCGGCGGAAGCGAGGATGAGCCAAAATGGCTGATTAACGATTACGAGGGAGCACTTGCTAAAGCCAAGTCTGAGAACAAGCGTGTATTTGTCGATTTTACCGGCTACACATGCACGAACTGCCGCTGGATGGAGGCAAACATCTTTCCAAAGCCGGAAGTCGCGACGGAGCTTGAGAAATTTGTTCTGGTCCAGCTTTACACAGACGGCGACGGTGAGGTCTATGCGCGGCAGCAGCAGATGGAGCAGGATATGTTTGGCACGGTCGCCTTACCGTTCTACGCGGTCATGGACGGTGACGGCCGGCCGATCACGACCTTTGCGGGGCTGACGCGGAGTGGTGCCGAGTTTGTTGAATTCCTGAAGAAAGGGCAATAGGATAATCGACCTCCGTTAGAAATTGCAATGCATCGAACTCTTTTAGTTCTTGGCATTTTGCTCGCCTCCGTGGCTGCCCGTGCTCAGATCAATGTCTCGGTCGTTGATGTGATGGGCGACAGCATTTCAAAGGGCTTCAACGCATCGAGCGCGTCGCCATGCTCAAACGGCGATCAGGAAAATTTCAACTGGCTGACTAGCGACACTCACGGAGCGGCCCTGTGCTCGACCGGCCCCGAGAACGTATTCAGCGTTTTCGAGCGGATGGAATGCGACCTCTCGACACAGTTGATCGCGCCGAGCACAAACCACGCATTTTCCGGTGCGACGCTTGTTCGAGATCTGGTGACGCAGG
>JAGOWF010000067.1 GCA_018060305.1 Pyrinomonadaceae bacterium | reverse complement strand
CCCATCAGCACGCCCGAGACCGTGACGCCCGCGAGCAGGCCGCCGAGCACCTCGGGGCCAAATGTGAATCCGACGACGACCGGCGTGATCAGCGCTATCGCGCCCGGCATCAGCATCTCGCGGATCGATGCATTGGTCGAGATCGCCACGCACTTCTCGTACTCCGGCTGGGCCTTGTATTCCATAATGCCCGGGATCTCGCGAAACTGGCGACGCACCTCCTCGACCATGTCCATCGCGGCCTTGCCGACCGCCTGGATGCAAAGCGCGGAGAAAATAAACGGGATCATGCCGCCGATAAAGAGGCCGGCGAGCACATTGGCCTTGTAGATATCGATCCGGTCGATGCCCGCAATGCCGACGAAAGCCGCAAACAGCGCGAGGGCCGTCAGCGCGGCGGACGCAATGGCAAATCCTTTGCCCGTCGCGGCGGTTGTGTTACCGACGGCATCAAGTTTGTCGGTGCGTTCGCGAACCTCGGGCGGCAACTGGCTCATCTCGGCAATACCGCCCGCGTTATCCGCGATCGGCCCAAACGCATCGATAGCAAGCTGCATCGCCGTCGTCGCCATCATGCCTGCGGCCGCGATGGCAACGCCATAGAGGCCCGCAAAGTAGTACGACGCGACGATTCCCGCCGCGAGCGTGATGATCGGAATTACCGTCGATTTCATACCGACGGCAAGTCCTGCGATGATGTTTGTGGCGTGGCCGGTGGAAGATTGACGCACGATCGAGAGCACAGGCTTTTTGCCCATGGCCGTGTAGTATTCCGTCACAACGCTCATGATCGCACCGACGATGCTGCCGACGACGATCGCGCCAAAGACGTCGATCTTGTCAAAGGTCGCGGAGCGAAGCGTGATCGGCCCGTCGGGCAGCATCCAGTTGACCGCAAAGAACGCCGCAACGACCGTCATGACGATCGATGACCAGTTGCCGAGGTTGAGCGCGCTCTGAACACTCGCCTTTTCATCGCTGATCCGGACAAAGAACGTGCCGATCATTGAAAAGATCAGCCCCAAACCACAAATGACCATCGGCAGCAGTATCGGCGACATTCCGCCGAGGTTGTCAGAGACCTTGATCTCCTGCCCGAGCACCATCGTCGCAAGGATCGTCGCGACATACGAACCAAAAAGGTCGGCGCCCATGCCCGCGACGTCGCCGACGTTGTCACCGACGTTGTCAGCGATGGTCGCAGGGTTGCGAACGTCATCCTCGGGAATGCCCGCCTCGACCTTGCCGACGAGGTCGGCACCGACGTCAGCCGCCTTTGTATAAATACCGCCGCCGACACGCGAAAACAACGCAATCGACTCAGCCCCAAGCGAGAAGCCGGTCAATACCTCAATAGCCGTGCTGATCTGATATGCCCCCAATCCTGCGAATACCGCTAGAAAGACAATGAACAGCCCGCCCAGTCCCAATACCGCTAGGCTCGCAACGCCGAGGCCCATAACGGTTCCGCCGGTGAATGACACTTTCAACGCCTGCTTGAGGCTCGTGCGGGCTGCCTGCGTGGTGCGGACATTCGCTTTTGTCGCGACCTTCATGCCGATAAATCCGGCGGTCGCCGAAAAGACCGCTCCTATCAGGAACGCGACCGCGATCAGCCAATGCGAATGTATCTGTCGCCCGTTGACCTCATGGATCGTACCGGAATATGCCAGCAGCGCCGCCGTGATGACGGCAAATATCCCGAGCACTCTCCACTCGGCCTTAAGAAACGCCATCGCTCCGTCGGCGATATGGCCGGCGAGCTCCTGCATGTTCTTATCACCCGCATCCTGCTTGCTGATCCAGGACGATTTATAGGCCATAACAAGCAGGCCGAGGATTCCAAAAGCGGGCGCCAGATAAATAACGTAACTGTTCATATGTTGGATACTGAGCTAAATCTCAAAATCATTGATTATAGGCATTTTCACCACAAAGGCACAAAGGGCACAAAGAAAAGATCGCCCTTATCTTTGTGTCCTTTAGGCCTTCGTGGTGAATTCTTATCAGTCACACCGCCACTGCCCGGCGACGCGTTTGGCAAATGCTCCGTCGCCGCTTCCGCCTTGGGTGCAGATGCCTGACGAATTCTTGCGGCAGTCTTTGCAATAGAGGAACGCTCCGTCCTGCACGCGCGGCCTGACGCCCTGGCCGGCGGCCCATGCCGTGATGTCGCGATAGGTGACGTTCGGGTCAAACTGCATCAACCCGTTACCGATCTCGACGTTGTAACCAAAGTAATTTGGCCGTCCCTCGATCTTGTTTGGCCCTGTGTCCTCACCAAAGCGGCCCGTCTCAAACATCCGCCGCCCGCCAAACGGGCCCGGATTCGCGACGTTGCGTCCCTGCTCGTCCACGCATCGGCCCGGCAGCACCTGCGAATCGTAACAATAACGGTCGCCTACCGAATTGATCGTCACGCTCGGCTCGGCGTCGATGGTTTTGGCCCCATAAAGGTTCCCCGTCGAGTTGTAATTGAACCGGCCATTCAGATCGATCTTGTCACCAAAGACACTACCGATGACGTTAACCATCATCGACGTTATCGACCCGACGGGGCTCGTAAAGATGCTCCGCTCACTCCGTTCCGACCCCGACGAAACGACTGTCAGCGACGTTCCCGTGACCATCGTCAGAAATGTTCCGCCGATATGCGCATCATAGTTGTAGCCGCCGCCGAACGTCTGCTCGACCAGCACGATCCCGGCCTTTTGCAGATAAATGCCGTCGCCGGGCGGATTCTGCTTTGAGTAGCTGAAGAATGAATTGCTTATCTTCCAGTCCGTGTTGTAGGTATCAACCCAAATGCCGGTGCCGTTGTTGATGAACATTCCCTGATCGACCAGCACGTAATCGAATTGCCATCCGCCGCAGTGCTGTTCGGCTGTATTACATCGCTCATCGTTGGCGTTGTGGACGTAGATGCCCTTGTCGAGATTTTGGAATGTGACGTTCTCTATCTTGATGCTCTGGCTCGTGTTCGGCTGCTGCTGGCCCATCTGGCCTTTCATTATCCATTTGCCGAGCCCCTCGATTCCGTAATTGCCTCGGTTCTGCCGCGGCGTCTCACCATAAAGGGCCGAATTGCCCAGCAGTTCCAGATTCTGGACCGTGACATGATTTGTGCACCCGCCGATGCGAAAGATCGTTTGGTTATCATTCCTCAGTCTGAGCCGCGTCGATCCGCGTCGCGATGGTAGATTCGTCGTTGGTATCGAAGCATTCCCGCCGCTGCCCTGCAGGACGATTCCCGGCGGTAGCGTAATGGCCTGATAACTTGGGTCACGGCGATTCCCATCCAGCGTGCCGACGACATAATCGCCGTCCGGAAAAAAAAGCGTTCCGCCCTGCCGGACCGCGATCACGGCCATTGCATTCCTGATCGTATTCGTCCAGTCGGCCGGATCTGAGAATGTGTATTGTGGATTCGCACCGGCCGTCCGCGTGACGGGCCGAAAGTCCTTCACATTAAAGAAGCCTGTATCCTTCGTCGTTGGATACCAAAGGTAAACCGTGCCGTTCCTCAGCTTCACATCATAGAACGGCTCCGGCCCCTCGAAGCACCACGAGCCCGTCGTGTGATTGATATTGAAAGAATTCGTTCCCGACTTCGTCGCCCCGTCGCACGCCGTCAGCCCGGTCGCCGGCGTTCGTTGCTGCGTGCCCGCAATAAATACGTCAACGGAATTGCCATTCCCCGCCGACGGCTGATACTTGACCGGACACGCGCCGGTGATATCCGCCTCAACGACGAGCGAATAGCCGTCGAACTTGTTCTGGCTGTAACCGCTTAAAAACAAAATAAATAGGGCCGCGACAGCGCCCGAGCATCTCAACATTTTTTGCATTTTGTAACTCAACTCTCCCGCAAACTCGTTTCTGCTATACTAACGCAAATCTCGATTCACAGGGCATTATGGCCATTCATACCATCACGGTCGCCTCGTCGGCACGCGAAAAGATGATCGATATCACGTCTGAGGTCGCGGCGTTGATCGACGGCAAAAGTGAGGGCATTTGCATCGTCTTTACACAGCACACAACCTGCGGCCTGACCATAAACGAGAATGCCGATCCTGACGTCCAAACCGACATGCTTGGCTTTCTCCGACGGCTGATCCCGCAGCACGAGCCGAACTTCAGACATTTCGAGCACAACTCCGACGCGCACATCAAATCGTCGCTTGTCGGATCGAGCGTGACGGTGCCGTTTCGTGACGGCCGTCTGCTCCTCGGCCGATGGCAAGGGATCTACTTGTGTGAATTTGATGGACCGCGCGAGAGGCGGATCACAGTCTCGGTAGCCCATACATGAGTAAGGGCTACCGTTGACTGAAAATGACCGGAGAATATTAGTTCGATGGCGACGCCGCCTTTGCTTTTACCTTTGCGAAATCTCCGGCTTTGAAAACGGATATCTTGTCCGGCGTCAGGTATTTACGCATTGCGGCGTTTACCTGTTCGGCGGTCAGAGCGGCAAGTTGTTTGTCGAGATCTTCTTCAAAAACCATTGTCCGGTTATTAAAAAGCTGCCCGCGAAGCATCGATGCCAGAGCGCCGTCCTGAGCGCGTTGCTGGCGGTTGTATTGCAGCACTCCTTTCTTTGCTGCCTCGACTTCCTCAGCCGTAAAGCCGTCTTTCAACACCCGGTCGAGCTCCTCGCGAAAGCCCTTTTCGACCTTCTCAGCATTTTCAGGTGCGTAAATGGCGTTCGCTGTGAACGAGCCGCTCTCGTCGAGCGCCGAGGCCGACAGGCCTGAGCCGCCGCCATAGGAAACACCGTCTTTCTGTCGGATGCGAGTCAGGAATCGGGAATTCAAAAATCCTCCACCGAACATAAAATTACCGAGCCGCAATGCGGGAAAATCCGGATTGTCGTCCCGAAGTTTTATATTCATGCGGGCAAAGAAAAATGCGTTCGCCTTGTCCGGTGATTCGATCGACTGGTTCACGGCTGAAATGTCGAAATATTCGTTCGGAATGCGCGTGAATTTTTGCTGACTCTTCCAACTGCCAAATAGCGATGCGATCTGCGTTTGGGTCGCCTGCGGGTCAAAGTCGCCGACGAACGCCATCTCACCAGCGGAAGCGCCGTAAAAGTCCTTGTAAAACTTCTTCACGTCATCGAGGGTGAGTGCCTTGATGTCGGCGATCTCTTCGGATGCAGACAGTGGATAACGAACGTCGCCTTTTGAATATCGATTAAAATGTTTGCTCATCGCCTCGATCGCCTTCAGCGTTGGTTCGCTTATTTGGCTTTCGAGAGCCGTGATATTCTCCGTTTTTAGCTTTTCAAATTCCTCAGCCGGGAAATTTGATTCGCGCAGCATCTCGGCGACAAGATCGAGAACGGCCGGCAGATTGTGTCGCGTCGTTTGGATCGAGACGCTCACATTCTGCGCGCTGCCGGAGATTCTTACCTGAGCCTTTAGCCTATCAAGCTCGTCCTGCAACTGTTGTCGGGTGTGTTTCGCAGTGCCGCGCATCAGCATCTGAGTTACAAAACTGCCAGCCGTCGCGCGATTCATCAACGACTTTTGATCGCCAAAACGCAGCATGATCGAGCCATAGGCCGTGTCGCCGCGATTTTCTTTTGGCAGCATTGCGAGTTTTACACCGCCGACAGCGGTTCGGGTCGTGCGCGTCTCGATATTCGTCGGGCTCGGGTCAAAGGCTTCTCCGGCAGCGACGGCGGCGTTGCCTTTGTAATCTTTAACCATCCCTGCCACGTCCGCGTCGGTCGTGTTCGGGATCTCGGCGCGATCCGCCTTCTCTGTCGGTATAAATTGTCCGAGCGTGCGATTTGATTGCTTTAGATATTTGCGAGCAACACGCTGCACGTCGTCAGGCGTGACCTTCTGAATACGGTCGCGATTTAGGAACATCAATCGCCAGTCGCCTTGGGCGATCCATTCGGACAGCTCGAGCGCCGCGCGTTCAGGATTTGCCATCAACAGGTCCCAGGATTTTGCCGATTGTGTTTTTGCTCGCTCGACTTCCTCTTTTGACGGCGGTGCTTCGGCAAACCGTTCGATGGTGTCCACCATTGCCGAGCGCGCTTCGTCGAGCGATTTGTCTTTGGTCAATTCCGACGCGTAGAGGGCAATGCCCGGATCTTTCGTCGGAAACGCAAGGCCAAAAACGCTCGTTGCCTTCTTGCTTTCAACTAATGCTTTATAGAGTCGCCCCGATGGTTCGTCAGTCAGGATCGTGTTCATCACATCGACGGCGGCAGCATCTGCGTTCTGCCCCGACGGCGCATGATACCCGGCCATCAGCAGTTGAGTATCGCCGACGCGCCTGACGGTGATGTTTCGCTCACCATCCTGCACGGGTTCGATAGTATAAATTTTCTGCAGCTCACGAGTTGGTTTTGGCACAGCTCCAAAATACTTTTGGACTAGCCCGAGTGTCTTTGCCTCGTCGATCTTCCCCGAAACGACCAGCACGGCGTTGTCCGGCTGATAGTACTTTCTATAAAACGCCTGAAGTCGGTCGATCGGGACGTTTTCGACGTCAGATCGGGCACCGATCGTGGATTTGCCGTAATTATGCCATTCGTATGCAGCGGCCATCACACGCTGCCAGAGCACGCTAAATGGATTGTTTTCGCCCGATTCCATTTCATTGCGGACGACCGAGAATTCGCTGTCGAGATCTTTCTTGGCAATGTGCGAATTGACCATGCGATCGGCTTCGAGGTCGAGCGCCCAGTTTAGATTTTCGTCCGTCGCCGCAAAACTCTCGAAGTAATTCGTCCTGTCAAAAAATGTCGTGCCGTTCGGCCGCGCGCCGTGCGACGTCAGTTCGGCGGGAATATCGGGATGGCGAGGCGTGCCCTTGAAAACCAAGTGCTCCAGAAGGTGTGCCATGCCCGTTTCGCCGTAATTTTCATGTCGCGAACCGACAACATAAGTGATGTTGACCGTGATCGTTTCCTTCGTTTGGTCTGGAAAAAGCAGTACGCGCAGCCCATTGTCGAGACGATATTCAGTTATTCCCTCGACGGTCGTCAGTTTCTGCACGCCGGACGGCGAGCCTTGCGCCATCGCGCCGCTGATCAGCGCAAGCATTATCAACATGCCGCAGAAATATTGTTTAGAGATCAAGCGAAACTTCATAGTGAATCCTGTTAGTTGAGTTATTTGATCAAATTGGAATACGACAAATATACAACAACTGTAATTTTAGTTTCAAAGGCTGTCCGCAGAAGCCCACATGTTTCTCACGCTGACACATAGTGATATTTGCGTTATATTATCCTCATGCCAAAACGGGACGCTCGCGTCGATGCATACATCGAAAGATCACATGACTTTGCCAAGCCGGTGCTCAAACATCTTCGCAAGTTGGTGCACAAGGCGTCGCCACATCTGACCGAGACGCTAAAGTGGAGCATGCCCGCATTCGAACACAAAGGCATCGTCTGCGGATTCGCCTCGTTTAAGGAACACTGCACGTTTGGGTTTTGGAAAGAGTCGCTACTCGAAAAGGCGACATTCCCGGCCGAAAAGACAGCGATGGGCAGTTTCGGCAGAATTACTTCGGTTAAAGATCTGCCGGCTGACAATGTGATCATCGATCTCGTCCGCCAAGCCGTTGAACTGAACGAAAAAGGCATCAAGGTCGAAAAGAAAGGGCCTAAGCCGAGGAAGGAAGTCGTCGTGCCCGACATTTTGCTCGAAGCTCTTGCTCGAAACGACAAAGCAGCCGAGACCTTCAACGCCTTTCCGCCAAGTTCTAAACAGGACTATATTGAATGGATCACAGAGGCCAAGACCGACACGACCCGCGACAAACGCCTGACAACCTCGATCGAATGGCTGAGCGAAGGCAAACGCCGAAATTGGAAGTACGAGAAGTGTTAGTATGCAAGAAACAATGCCCGCGAAACACGTGAGACACGCAAAAAATTCTAGGATTTCTCCTTTCGCGTTTTTTCGCGTGTTTCGCGGGCAATAATTCTTTATGACAGAACCAATATTTGTAGCCAAGAACACGGAAGCGGAATTCTTTCTGCTTCCTCATATGTCAAACCGCCACGGCGTGATCACGGGTGCGACCGGGACGGGAAAAACCGTTACATTGCAGCGCATCGCCGAGGGCTTCAGTGCCCGAGGCGTGCCGGTCTTTATGGCCGACATCAAAGGCGACCTGACGGGCGTGACCCAGGCAGGCGGCGGCAATGCAAAGATCGACGCCCGCAACCAGTTGCTCGGTATCACGCCGACGTTTGAGGGCTTTCCGGCGACCGTGTGGGACGTTTTCGGCAAGCAAGGCCACCCGCTGCGTGCGACCGTCAGCGAAATGGGCCCGCTGCTTTTCTCACGCCTGCTCCAATTAAATGAGACTCAGGAAGGCGTTCTCACTATTGCCTTCAAGTGGGCTGATGACAACGGCCTCTTGCTGCTCGACCTTAAAGATCTTCAGGCCCTTATGACGACGGTTGGCGAGAATGCCGACCAATTGACGTTGCAATACGGCAATGTCTCGGCGGCGTCAGTCGGCGCGATCCAACGTGGCCTTTTGCAGATCGACGAACAGGGTGGCGACCTGTTCTTTGGCGAACCGGCGGTCCGGCTAGAGGATTTTATGCAGACGCTTGGCGGCAAAGGAGTGCTCAATCTGCTTGCCGCCGACCAACTCGTCCAGGCGCCGAAGCTCTATTCAACATTTCTGTTATGGCTATTAAGCGAACTATTCGAATCGCTGCCCGAGGCCGGCGATCTTGATAAGCCCAAGCTGGTGTTCTTCTTTGACGAGGCACACCTGCTGTTCTCGGACGCGCCGACAGCATTGATCGAAAAGGTCGAGCAGGTAGTCAGGCTCATTCGCTCAAAGGGTGTCGGCGTTTATTTTGTCACCCAGAATCCGGCCGATATTCCCGAGAAAGTGCTGGCCCAGCTCGGCAACCGCGTCCAGCATGCGCTGCGGGCATACACGCCGCAAGAGCAAAAGGGCGTCAGGGCCGCCGCATCGAGTTTTCGTGTCAATCCGAAACTCGACACCGAAACGGTCATCACCGAACTGGGAGTCGGTGAAGTGCTGATCTCAACGCTCGACGAAAAAGGCGTTCCGACCGTCGTCGATCGAGCGTTTGTCGTCCCGCCCGTCGGGCACATCGGCCCGATCACGCCTGAGCAACGCCAGCAGCTGATCGCAAACTCCTTAGTCGCTGGCATCTACGACAATGCTAGCGATCGTGAATCCGCATTCGAACTCCTCAAGGTAAAAGCCGAGGCCCGCATGGCCGAGGAGCAGGCCGCTGCCGAAGCTGACGCCGCAGCCAAACAGGCTGAGAAGGCCGCCAAGGAAGAAGCCCGAGCCTCGCGTCCGGCGGCCCGCCGCAGCGACAGCGTCGTCGAATCGTTTGCCAAATCTACCGCCCGCTCCGTCGGCACAAACATCGGCCGCCAAATAGTCCGCGGCGTGCTGGGCAGCATCTTTGGTGGTAAGAGTAAGAGCAGTTGGTTTTAACTTGTCACTTATCGCTTGGAACTATCCACCGAAGAGTGGCCGTCGCAACAAAACATTAGCTCGAATGAAGAAATCAGACAATGACATCAAGAGTTAGGAAGTTCCTTAAGTGGACAGGCATTTCGATAGCGATTCTAGTTTTCATCGCTGTGGGCCTGGGCATCTATATTTACACGCTGATCCCCAAACCTATCGGCGAAAAGCCCGTGCTCCAAGCGGAGTTGTTCACAAAACCTGAGAAAGAACTTCCGGTCGCTGGCAAGTTCATTTACAAATCCGCAACCGAACTTGCGGCGATAATCAAGAACAAGCAGGCGACCTCGGCCGAGATCGTTCAGGAACATATCAATTTCATAAAGAACAACAACTACAAGACGAATGCGTTCGTTTGGCTGTTCGAACAAGATGCGCTCGATGCGGCCAAGAGGGCCGATGAAAAAGTCGCAAAAGGCGAGCCGCTCGGCCTGCTCGAAGGTGTGCCGGTGAGCATGAAGGAAGAGTTCGCCGTCAAAGGCAAACCTCATACATGGAATGCCGAGATGTTTCAGGGTGTAATTGCTCCAAAAAACTCGCGTATAGTCGATTCGATGATCAATGAGGGTGCGGTCATTTTAGGCACGACGAATGTGCCAAAGATGCTCTTTGACCTTCAGACGTTCGGTGAGATATACCCGACGGCGAATAATCCTTACGACGTGACACGGACGCCGGGCGGAAGCACCGGCGGCGGTGCGGCATCGGTCGCGTCTGGATTTGCGCCGTTTGCACTGGGCGGCGATTTTGGCGGAAGTATCCGAATTCCGGCGGCAAATTGCGGTCTTTACGGCCTTAAGACGACCGACGGCCGTGCACCTGATTTTGGCGGTTCGCCGGGCGAACCGGGCGACCCGAAGTATCGCAGAATGATGGTCGGCGGGCCACTTGCCCGCACGGTTGATGATATCGATCTTGCCTGGAATGCAATGATGAACCAATGGCCTGACCAGAAGGTCAAGATGCTAGAGCCAAAGGGCGATCTTAAAGACTACAAGATCGCATATCTCGACGAATGGAAATTCGGCAGCGATAAGGTGCTGGTCAGCAAGGACATCAAGGACAAACTAAAGCAGCTTACGGAAACGCTCAGCTCCAAAAATGTTTCCGTGACCAACGATGAGCCTGCCGACTACGACAAAATGGTGGCGATGCATCGGATGCTGACGATCTATACGGCGTTCGAAAAAGTGCCGTGGATATTCCGGCAACTTATGATCCGAGATTTCAAGAGCACTGACAACCACCGCATCGACCTGTCGGAGGTGTTTGACCGAATGTCGGACATGGATCCGGCAAAGTACGATGATATTCTCAAGCGGCGGGACGCCCTGACAGATCAGATGGAGTCGTTCCTTACCAAATACGATTTTCTGATCATGCCCGTAACGACAGTTCCGGCGATCAAACATAACCCGGAACACACGCCGATCTCGGTTGACGGCACAAATGTCGATTACTGGGACAACTTCCTATATCCCGTTGTTTTTAATGCAACCGGCCACCCGGCAATGACAATTCCGCTCGGCCTGAATAGTGAAGGTGTGCCGATCGCGGTTCAGGTCGTCGGGCCGATGAATTCTGAAAAACGACTCATAGCTTTCGCAAAACTCATCGAGCCGCTCCATGAAGGATTTGTGAAGCCCGCAACGAAATAAAACTGTTACGGCGGGTATTTGTACAGCCGACCCGGCCTTCTTGAGCGAACGGTGCTAATTAAAGACGACATTGTCGAAAAAATAAGGGCCGGCGAGATCACGCTCGTTTTTCGTCGCTGGTCGCGGCCCGGCGCGAAAGCTGGCGGTACGCAGATGACGCAGGGTGGAGTAATTGCTATCGAATCGGTCGATATCGTCGCCGATGCCGATATTTCGGACGCCGACGCTGTGCAGGCAGGATACGCAAACGCTACTGACCTGATCGAACACCTAAACTATCGCGACTACCCTATCTATCGTATCCGTGTACGGT
>JAGOWF010000066.1 GCA_018060305.1 Pyrinomonadaceae bacterium | reverse complement strand
GATCTCAGGCAGTTTCGAGCCCTCGGTAAACTCCGAATCGACCCAGACGCCATTCGTGTTGATGAAATTCCGATTTGCGACGAACTGGTTCTGCCGCGAATTGCGAATGATCACCTGGCTGCCGTCCTTCTTATCCTCATCAGCCGTTACGGTCACATTTGACTGCATTGAGTTCTGCTGAACGCTCATCCGAACCGCTCCTGAACCGCTCTTTTCTTTCATTGCTCTGGCGGCAGGTGCGTCCATCGCAAATGCTTCGACACGGTCGAGTGCGACATTCGACATTGTGCCGTCGGTCGCCAGATACGATGTGTAAGGCGTTACGAGGCCGTAGCGTGTGCCGAGTTCAACGACTTCATCCTTCGTTTCTTTGGTCTCGCCGTTGGCACGGATCTGTTCGAGCAGCCAGCCGACGCGGCGGCTTGCCCAGAGGCGGGGCAGGAAGTTGTTGTCGTCCTCGCGGTTTGGGAAGTCGAGATCGGAATAACTAAATGACCGCGATTCCTTGCCCGCTTTGCCCGTAAGGCGCAGCGTGATGTTGTTGAGGTCGTTGGTATTCTTGTAACGGCCGATAATTGTTAGCTGCATGCCGCGGAATAGGTCGGTGAGCTTTCGCGGATACGTGTATTCGGTCAGCACGGGGCCGAAATCGAGATCGAGGTCGCTCAGCACCGGTGAGCTGACCTTTGCAAAGAAGTTCGACACCTTGATCTCGAGGTCTTCCTTGGGCTGGACGTAATCCGAGATGCCGTTGTTCTCCGAGCCGAGCCTGTCGAGCAGTGTCGTATTGACGTCGTAGCCGAAACCGAACGGGAAAATGCGAACATCAGCCGCCTTCGAATTTGAAATTTGAGATTTGAGATTTGAAATTATCTTCTCAGTATTCGTCTCGCCCACTGTCGGCAATCCATCTGTCATAAACACCAGCATCTTTGGCCGGTCGCCGCGTTCGAATTGTTTTAGCGATTCGAGCAGTGCGTCGTTGATGTTTGTGCCGCCGGTCGGCTGGAGTTTGCTGACGAATTCCTCACCGCGTTTCTTGCCATCGGCGTTTGCCTGAATCAGGCCGCGTTCCATCAGATGTTCCTCGCCGGCGAAGTTTATGACGTTAAACCTGTCGCCGTCGCGGAGCGTGCGAATGCCGAACAGCAACGCCTTGCGGGCCTTGTCCATCTTGCCCTCGTCGGCCATTGAGCCTGAGGTGTCGAGCACGAAAACTATATCCTTATTGACCAGTTCGCGCTCTGAAATGTTGCCTTTTGGCGACAATTGCAGCAGGAAGTAGCCGTCCTTGCCCGGCTCGCGGTGCGTGATCAGCGACATGCCAAAATCGTTATTCGACAGTCCGTAAAAGAGCTGAAAGTCGCTGTCGTTGTTCTTTGTCTCGAACGAAATGTTCGCCTCGCGCTCGCCCTTCATCTTTGTCTCGATGGAGTGCGTGGGCGAATAGATGTTCCTGAGAGCTTCTTTACCGACGATCTCGATCTTGCCTGAGACGGTGCCGATCGGAGCACGGACGCCCACGTCCGTTCTTCCGGCGACAGGTCGCTGCCAGACGTTCCGCCCCGTGCCGAGTGGATAGCGGTAGGCGACCGTGCCGGATTCGGCTTTCAGGATCTCGGTGTATCTGAGTTCGAGTTTCTTGTCGGAGTTTGGCGGGATCGGGAAGATCGACGCCTGGAAGAGATTGTGCCCCGCGTATTCCAGCAGGCCGGGATCGCGTTGGCGGCGGACGATCTCGTCATAGACTCGGCGGGCCTCTTCACGCGAACGGACCTCGCCGACGAGTTTTTTGCCGTTCTCCCAGATCGCGAACTCAACGACCGAAGCCGTTTCGGGGATCGGGAAAAAATACGTGCCCTCGAGCGTGTACGGCGTGTCGTTGCGAAACACCTGCTCGACATGCGTCGTCGCCACCTGGCCGTTGATCTTTGTGTCCAGCTCAATGGATTTGACCGGCAACGCGTTCGGCAGCGCCGGCGGCACCGGCCTCGGCCGGCACGGCCTGAAGTCGCACGGCATCGGCACGATCACGCCCTGCGCATACGTCGAAACAACAAAAAGCGGCGCCACAACGACGGCCGCGAGTGCAAAAATACTGCGTAATTTCATAGATCTCTCCCAAATGGTTAATACGCGCGGAGTAACTCAACGCTTGTTTGACACATTAGGAACGCGATGGGGTGCCTGGTCTTGCACGAATAAATGCGCTAGGGTAGGCGGCGGCCCGTGTCAGTAGCCCGACCGGCGCCGGGAGATGCGGCTCGTGTCAGTAGCCCGACCGTGAGGGAGGGCGCGGTAACGATCAACTCAGCCTGCGTCTATGGACATCGCAACCGCTCATATCTCAACTACCGCTAGAGCACCGGCGCCTTCTCTCACGGTCGGGCTACTGACACGCGGCTGGAAGTGGGAAATATCGTTGGTCGGAATATATTCCGACCGGAAAACAATGGTCGCTGACCTTACCGATATAAGCTCCAACCAATTAAATATAGTAACCGGGACCATTGGTAAATAAATCAACCCGATTGCTGGAGAAGACAGCATGATAGTTAACAGTATCGACTATATCGTAGAGCGATTCGATATACTCGACTGACTCGTCAGCTAGGCCGGTAGTAATATCGATTAAAACAATCTTGTAACTTTTCCAAAGTCGGAGTAACATTCCGCCTATACGAAGGTGTTATTCGGCCGACCGACGGCGTTGTTTGGGCGATGTTGGCTGGTTTTCGTAGGATATTGGCGTGAAACTTCGCGTTTTTGTGAGGAATTGTTGCGATGGTGCCGAGTTATAAGTGGTTTCCGATGAATTTGCCCGAGCGGGCGGCGTGGTATAGGAATTTTAACGACCACATGCAGGTGATCGGGGCATCGCTCGGAATAACGGCGGCAGAGTTGTTGTCGCTGGCTAAGGATACCGAGAACGTTTTGTTCTTTATTGCTGGGCGGACCGCGCTCGACAACTATAGTGCGAGCTTTCGCACGGCGATCAGGGAGTTTACTGAGGGGCGAACGGACGAACGGGTCGTCAAGTTTCCTGCGTCGCCGGTTCTGACGGTGCCGCATCCGGACCAGCCTCGGGGCGCCTATTTGCGATTGGTCAGGCTCGTTGCCCGCGTGCGGGCTGCTCCGGGATTCAATTCCGCAACTGAGGCGCAGCTTGGGCTTGGGATACAGAAGCTGGCGAAGGTTTCGCTCAAAACGCTCACGCCGAAGATCACGCCGATAACCAGATCGGGCGGCGTGATCGAGGTGAAGTTCGTGCGCGGACGTTCGACCGGCATCAATATCCAGATCAACGCCGACAACACGGGCTGGGCCGATGCGGGCCGGTTCTTTAAGTCGCCCGCCGTCTTTACCGTGCCAAAAAGCGAGTCCGGCGCCCCGCGAAACGTCCAGATCCGCGCCCAATACCTCGACGGCAACACGCCCGTAGGCAAATTCTCACCCATGCCGACCGTGCAGACGGTTCCATAAGAGTTTGGCCACGAATTAACACGAATTACACGAATTAGAGAAGTCCTTATTTATGCTAATTCGTGGCTAAACTCTGTTTTTTGATTTTTCCCCGTCGAAGTGTTCTCATAAATCTAAGAGAAATATGTCTGAAAGCTTCAAATTACCGCCGCTTGAGATCGAGGAATATGCTTTGGGGAACGGGCTGCGGGTGGTGTTGAATACTGACCACGCGGTGCCGGTGGTGTCGGTGGCGGTGTATTACAACGTCGGTTCGCGCAACGAGCGTGAGGATAGGACGGGATTCGCGCATTTGTTTGAGCACATGATGTTCCAGGGGTCCGAGAACGTGCCGAAGGCCGGGCATTTTCAGCACATCATGAAGGCCGGCGGGACGATGAACGGCACCACGTCGAGCGAGCGGACGAACTATTACGAGACGCTGCCCGCGGACCAGTTGCCGTTGGCACTGTGGCTCGAAAGCGACCGGATGAAGTCGCTCGCTGTCACGCAGGAGAACCTCGACAACCAGCGCGAGGCCGTCAAGGAAGAGAAGCGGCTGCGTTACGACAACCAGCCTTACGGGCAGATATTCGACCTGATCAACGAGATGATCTATAAGAATTTTGCCAACTCGCACTCGACGATCGGTTCGATGGAGCACCTCGACGCGGCCTCGGTCGCGGACGTGCAGGAATTCTTTAGGATCTATTACGCACCGAACAACGCCGTGATCGTGCTGTCGGGCGCGTTTGACGCGGACGAGGCGAAGAAGCTGATCGAGACTTACTTTGGCGATATTCCGTCGCAGGCCTTGCCGCCGGAACTCGACGTCACCGAGCCGACCGAGGTTGCGGCGAATTACCGCGAATGGCACGATCCGCTCGCGCCGTTTCCCGCGTTTTTGATCGGCTGGAAGATTCCACCGAGACGTTCGCCGGACTTTAACGCGTTGTACCTGGCGGGCAAGGTGCTCTACGACGGTGACAGCTCGCGGCTGTATCAGAAGCTGGTCAAGGGCGAGGAGAGCGTTATACAACTGTTCGGTTTTACAGATGAGCGGCGCGGGCCGTCGAGCATCTTTGTCGGTGCGATACCGAAGCCGGAAAAAGACCTCAGCAAGATCCGCGAGACGATAATGCACGAAATTCACGATCTCGCCGCCCACGGGCCGACCGCCGAGGAGATGGAAAAGATCGAGAACCAGCTAGTGAACGATTCCGTGCGAATGCGGCAGTCTTCGATGTCGCGGGCACAGGCGATAGCCGAATACGCCCTTTACGACGGCGACCCAAAGCTGATCAATACCGACCTTGACGAGCTGCTCGCCGTCACCGCCGAACAGATCCGCCACGCCGTCGGCGTTTATCTAAACACCGACAACCGCGCGCTGCTCGACGTCGTGCCTGCGGGGCAAGGGTAAGAAACTCACCACAAAGACACGAAGAACACAAAGGTGAGAAAGACAGAGTTCGTTCTGGCTTTGTGCTCTTTGTGACTTGGTGGTGAAATGGATTTATGAATTTGGAATTCAGGAAATCACCACCGGAGGCACTCGCGCCGGTGGCATTTGAGATAGGCCGGCCGACGACTGCGACGTTGGATAATGGGCTGCGCGTCGTTGTGTTTGAAAACGCACGGCTTCCCTTGGTCAGTTATCGGCTGGCGTTCTTTTCGGGCGATATTCACGATCCGATGGGCTCGACCGGGCTGACGTCGGCGATGGCGGCGCAGATAACCGAGGGGACTGGGAATTATACGAGCTTGCAGCTTGCCGACAAGGTCGAGCGATTGGGCGCGTCGCTGCATGCAAGCGCGTCGGATGATTTTACGATCCTGTCAGCCTCGGCACTTTCGCTTTATGCGTCTGAGATACTCGACTTGATGGCCGAGGTGCTATTAAGGCCGACATTCCCCGAGGACGAACTTGACCTGTATCGCCGCAACACCGTCGAGCACCTAAAATTCCAACGCTCGCAGCCGCCTTTCCTTGCGGGCGAGCAGGCGGCGCGATTGCTCTATGGAAAGCATCCGTACGCGGCCATCTCGCCCAGTGCGTCGGATATAGAACAGCTCGACAGGGAAGCGCTTGCTAAATTTCATCGCGGGTCGCTCATTCCGAACAATGCCATGCTGATCGCGGTCGGCGACATCGAGGGCGACAAGTTCATCACCGAACTCAACGACCATCTCGGCGGCTGGCAGCCGGGAGACGTTGGCACACATTCGTTCGCCGAGCTGCCGAAGCGGGACCGCCGGACGCTCACGATCGTTGACCGCCCAGGCTCAGCACAGTCGAATATCGTTCTCGGCAACAGCGCAATAGGCCGGACCGATCCTGACTACTTCAAGGTAATTGTGATGAATCAGGTGCTTGGTGCGGGGGCATCGTCGCGAGTATTTATGAACCTTCGCGAAGAGAAGGGCTACACATACGGAGCCTATACGCGGCTGAATACAAAACGACTAGCCGGCGACATCGAGGCGACCGCCGAGGTCAGGAATGAGGTCACGGGCGACAGCCTGAAGGAATTCTTCTACGAGCTTGAACGTATTCGGCAGGACAAGGTCGGCGACGAGGAATTAGCCGACGCGAAGAACTTCCTGACCGGCGTCTTTCCGATCCGCGCCGAGACGCAGGAAGGCCTGACAAACCTGATCGTTAACCAGCACCTTTACGGCCTGCCCGACGATTATCTGCAAACCTATCGCGAGCATGTTGACGCCGTGACGGCCGACGACGTTATCGACGCGGCGCAAAAATACGTCCGCCCCGATGAGATGGCCATAGTTATCGTCGGCGATGCGAGTGAAGTCCGGCCGCAGGCCGAGGGCTATGCGGAGACGGTAGAGATATTCGACACGGAAGGCAAAAAGAAGTAACCACGAAAATACACGAAAAGGACACAAAAGGAAGAATCTCTTCTTTTCGTGTCCTTTCGTGTATTTTCGTGGTTGCTCTTATCCCGGTTGCGTGAACTGGATGATCGCGAAGTCGGCGCCTGACGGGTCGGCGACCATGGCCATTCGGCCGACGCCCGGGGCGTCAAAGGGCGGCATGCGGACGCTGCCCCCGTTCTCGGTGATCTTTGCCGCGGTCTCATCGGCATTATCGACGGCGATATAGGTCGCCCAGTGTGACGGAGCACCGCCCCAATCCTCGCCTTCCATGCCCATCATTCCGCCATAGGCCGTGCCGCCGATGACGATCTCTTTGTAATCCATCGGCGAGATCTGCGTTTGGGGCAATTCCCAGCCGAATAGTTTCGAATAGAAATCCATCGCATCCGGCAGATCTTTGGTCCTCAGTTCGCGCCAGCATATCTCACCGGCGTTTGGAATATCGAAATTAGCCATTGTGCCCTCCCTCAGCCATCTTAAACGTCGCGAATATTGCGCCCGTCGGGTCCTGGATCACGGCGAAACGTCCGGTGCCCGGAATATCCGATGGTTCCTTGACGATCGTCGCTCCGAGCTCGGCCGCCTGCCGAGCATTCTCGTCAACGTCATCGACCATAATGTAGGTCAAAAAGTGCGGCGGCGGTGCTCCCTCAGGGAAGAATTCAGCGCTGATCTGATACAAGCCGCCGGCCGGATAATCACCGCCGGTAGAGTATTCGTGATACTGAAAGCCATCGGTCATGGCTTCGTTGGTCTGGAACTTCCACCCGAAGACGTTCGTGTAAAAGCCCATAGCTTGCTTAGCGTCGGCTGTCGCGATCTCGGTCCAGCAAAAACTGCCGTGACCCGGGCCCGCGTAACCTTCTGCTGCGGTTGCTTCTGACATAGGTTTCTCCTCCTAAAAAGAAAGTGTTATTTTGAATTGTCTGCGACTAACTCGTCTTACGCAATTCGCAATGCGTTGGTTCAAAAAAGGTTCTGGATCGCGGTGTGGGAGCCGGTGCATTAGGCAGGATTACCGGGCCGCGAACCAAAACTCTCAAGCGGCTTCTCTGCCTTAGCCGGCTCGGCGCATCGGCGTCACGTTACGCTGCATTTCTTGCAGCCGCGCGATCAAGTCCGAAGCGGCACGCTTGGAAAGTTCCTCGACCGCGCAGTGCATTGCCGTGGCACACTCGGCGTCAACGTCGATCTTTGATTCGCGGCCGATCGCGCGGATCATGCCGAGTTGCTTGGCCGTCACCATGTCACCGAGGCTCTTTGCGATCGGGTCGTTGGTCACAGGACGCGGCTCCACCGCATGCGGCTCTTCGATCTGTTCGATCGAGTCGAACTCCTTTTTATACAGTTCGCGTGCGATGCCGAATTTCACAGCCGCCCGCTTTAGCGCGTCATGCTCGGCCTTTTTGATGCCTGTCTCGCTGAATGCCTTGCCGGTGCCCAGGCCCTCACGCGTCACTCCGTCTATCGTGATGGCGACGGTGACCGTGATGATCTCGCCAATAGAGCGAATGTCCTTGACCGTGTGGCCCCAATTCGGAGCCGTCTCGTCGAGGATGTCGGCAACGGTGTGCCATTCGACGTACTCGACCATGTGGACGTTACCATTGCGGTCGCGGCGTCCGGCACGTTGGCGGATCAGGTTAGGATCGACCGTTTTGCGAAGCTCCTTGAGCGTGCTCGAAAAGTCGAGAACATTGTTCGTGATCTCGGTTGCTTCTGTGGTGGTGGTTTCGTTCGTGTTGCGTTTCATTGTTTTGTGTTCTCCTTCGTTGTGGTTACTCGGCCGATCCCTATCACCATTACTTTTTCGGGCTGTCTGAAAGTTTCCCGAAGAGATGATATTGAGCAGCCGCTGTTCGCCGCGCTTCAGACTTTATCGCGACTCAGCTTTTTACTTGTCAAAAGATGCCTTTCGCTTGCATCTGTGCAACAGAGTAACAGAAAAATATTTTCGTTGCAAGCATGAATTTTATGTTGCATTCAGAAAAATGATGTGTTATGTTTTATTCGTGAATGCGAAAAAGCATCCGTGATACTCTAGGAAACACCAGGAGGAAACTATGGCAGACAGCAGTTATGAAAGTTTGATCAACACCGCCGATCTCGGCAAGGCAATCAAGCGTCGCCGCGAGGAATTGAAGATGAGTCTTCGCGACGTCGCCGATGTCATTGTCGTATCGGCATCAACCCTTTCGCGTATCGAGAATGGGACGGGCCGTCCCGATACCGATAATATCGCCCGTATCACACGCTGGCTCAACATGCCGGTCGACAGGCTGATGAAGCACTCGACCGACGGTGTCGAACCGGTGATCTATTATCCGCATGAACCGACGACCGAGATCATCTCGGCCCACCTTCGTGCTGATAAGAACCTCGCCCCGGAAACCGCGGAAGCGCTGTCGGAATTATTCCGTGTCGCTTACAAGCAGTTCAGCAAGACGGGCAAGGCAAGAAAGTAACCATGACCGAGCGATCGGAAACGAAAAATCTACACACGAGAAAAAACAATGACACATACACAAGACGATAGACGTTTTAGCTGGTTGTTTGGGATCGATACGGCGGTTGTGCTGTTCTTTTTGGCACTAGAATACGGCCGTGCGATCCGCGTGTTGACGCTTGACGGCATTCTGATGGCGATCACGATGGCAATGATCGTCGTGCTGCCGTACTTTTTGCCGTCAAACACTCGGCAGCCGGCATTCTTTAATTGGCTGATGGCCCGGACCGGCGTAATGGCCTTGGGGCTCGCTTTCGGCGCATCCCTGACCGTCGGGATCGACGCGGGTTTGCCCGCGTCACTGCGGTTCATGCCGATGACGTTCCTGATACTGACCGCGATGATCAGTTGTTATGTTCAGTTCTACGGTCTGTTAAGGCTTCGCCCGGCGAAATAGGCAAAAGCCGCCGAGGCGATAGAAAAGAAGACCCGCCCTGTGTCTCGGGAACACGGGCGGGTTTTTCTATTTCGTAACGAGTTCGTCCAGGAGTTCTGCGAGTCCGTACTTGTCCAGCGACTTTTCACTGACCGCGATCATCGCACGATACATCGTCAGATCGTCTTCGATCGCGAACTCATAGCCATGGTCTTGGAGAAACACCATCGCCGCAGACAATGCCGTTCGCTTGTTGCCATCAAGGAACGGTTGATTTTCCGCGATATGAAACGCTATGCCGCTGCCATTTCAAACGGGAATATATGCAGGTATTCACCGCCAAAGCTCGCTTGCGGAGTCATGACCGCCGATTCAAGTAAACCCTGATCGCGAATGCCGTGAAGGCCGCCAAAAGCTTCGAGCTGTTCCTAGTGGATTATAAAGATGTCATCGATTGAGAGGAATTTCGGCTCAATCATTCAGCGAGTTTATGAAAGGTCTTTTCATGCGATTTGATGACCTTTCGCGTAAGCGTGCGAATGTGTTCGCTCCGCTCGGCGGGGTCGGCACGTTCGATGACCAGCCTTTGGCCGTCGGTCGTCATTTCGAGCGCTGTTTCTTTAGAAAATCCGAGGATATCCAGAATAGGTTTCTCGATGATAACTCCCAAGCTATTACCGATGACAGTGAGGTTCTTCTTCACGATTACGAGGTTATAACAACGTTCATACGGGAGTCAAGAAAGATTTTCCAAGATCAGACGACCGCCGCTGCTACGGTATTGGCAACGGCTTCGTGAATTCTGGTAAGTTCCCCAGCCAATTCGGAATACTGCGCGAGCGTTAATGCCTGAGCGCCGTCGCATAGGGCTTTCTCCGGGTGGGGATGGACCTCGATTATAAGGCCATCGGCACCGGCGGCGACGGCGGCGCGGGACATGGGTGCGACGAGATAGTTATGGCCCGTCCCGTGCGAGGGATCGACGATTATCGGCAGGTGTGAGATGCGTTTGACGGCCGGGACGATCGAGAGGTCAAGCGTGTTGCGGGCGTGGCCGGCAAAGGTCCGGATGCCGCGTTCGCAGAGAACGACGTTCTCATTGCCCTCAGCCATTAAGTACTCGGCTGCGAGCAAAAGTTCGTCGAGCGTCGCCGAAAGGCCGCGCTTGAGAAGGACGGGCTTGCCTGAACGTCCGGCATACTTGAGCAGCGAGAAATTCTGCATATTTCGCGCCCCGATCTGGATGCAGTCGGCGTATTCGGAAACGGCATCAACGCCCTGCTCGTCCATCGCCTCAGTAATAATGTTCAGGCCGAACCGATCACGCACCTCAGTGAGCATTTTGAGACCATCGACGCCTAGTCCTTGAAACGCATAAGGCGACGTGCGCGGCTTGAAAGCCCCTCCGCGGAAGAACTTAGCTCCGCTTGACGCGACGACCTCGGCGGTCGCAAAGACTTGTTCTCGGTCCTCAAGGGCGCATGGACCGGCAATCATCGCGAGTTTGCCGCCGCCGATCGATGAGCTTCCGATACGTACTATTGCCGTGTCGCGGCCGTTCTTGACCGTGAGCCTGTGAGGCTGCGTGATCCTGATCGCTTCAGCGACACCGGAAATGTTCTCGAAGCTTCCGGGATCGATCGATCCATTGTTGCCGGTCACGCCGATCGAAGTTTGCCGCCGTCCGGCGACCATATGCCCTTCGTAGCCGCGCGATCTGACCGCTCTCAGGACGTTTTCTATTTGCTCGGCCGTCGCATCGGGCCTCATCACGATGAGCATAAATGACCTATACCGCTAATCTTAGCAAACTTACCAAAATAAATGCTGACGCGATTGTCTGCAAGTCCTACATTCGTGCCGGAACCTCGATGCCGAGTGTCCCCAGGGCTGCCGTAAGCGACCGGCGCGCGCAGTCGGCGACAACTACGAGAACCGCTCGTTTCACATCGTCGGTCTCGGCGATGATCTTGTGGTTGTGATAGAAGAGGTTGAATGCCTTTGCGAGATTGAACGTGTATTTCGCAAGTATCGCGGGCTCGTTGGCGTGCGCGGCCTGCTCGACGGTCTCGGCGAGCCGCGATGCGGTTACCGCCATCGACCATATTTCACCGCCCGCCTCGGAAGCCAGCACATTCGCCACTGGCGCCATGTCTGACAGTCGGGAGCGGCATTCCTCGACCGTCTCACCCTTTTCCTCAAGTTTTCTGAAGATAGAATTTGCCCTAACCGCTGAATACTGGCAAAAGCAGCCCGTTTCACCGTCAAACGAT